>NZ_DASZKT010000169.1:0-19831 GCF_035552695.1 Actinospica sp. | reverse complement strand
CCACCCGGTCGGTGTGCGCCGCCCGGATCCGCTCGATCGAGCTGCCCCACACGCTGCGCGCCCTCGTCACCGCGCACCTCCCGGCACGCCGCCGCGACCGCCCACGACCCGAGCATCCGAGCCGCGATCAGCCGCGCTTGTTCTGGGAGCACCATCCACAGCCCGAACTGGGGGGCTCACCACCCGATGACACCCGCCGCCTCCAACCTGGCCCGCGCGCCGCCGCAGCTCATCAACGAACTCGACGACCTGCAACAGAGCCCTTACGCTGAGTATCGCCCCAGGTCCGTGCCCAGCGCTAGACACTGACACGGATTCATGTGCATCGGTAGTGGCGCACTGAGGACGATTTCCAAGACGCGAAGCAGTCCGTCGGCCTGGATGAGACCCAGGTGCGCGGCTACCGGGCCTGGAAACGGCACACCGCCCTCGCGCTGGCCGCCTACGCACTCCTGGCCGTCGCATCCGCGCTGACCAAAGCCGCCCACCCACGACCCGTCCTGCCCGACGACACCGACCAGCCCCCGCCCACCGACATCGGCATGATCGCCCTGACCGTCCCGGAGATCCAGCGACTGCTCCGACTTATCCTGCCCGCACGCGCGAACACCGAGCCCGACGTCAAGTTCCATCTGAGTTGGTCGGAGTGGCGACGTCGTCATCAGGCTCGCGCCCGCTGGCACCACTATCGCCGCCGCTACACCCTCGGCTACACCCTCACCGCGTGATCCGATGCCAACCCGCAGTCGGAGGTGGTCTCATGTTCGGTTCCGTGAGAGGAAGCTCTAACCGAGCTGCTTAACTCGCGTCGAGCAACTCGGTGATCTGTGCGTAGAACGCGGCGGGGTCGCCGGCGAGCGACGCCTTCACCATTGCGGTCCAGTCATCGACGATCACCTCGATCGAGCCGGCGGCCAGGGCGTCGAGCGAGCGGCGCGGCGCGTCGCGAGGATCGATCTTCGGCCCGTCGTATCCGGCCGCGAGGTCCGTGTCGGCGGCGCCGAGCAGGACGCCTTGGACGAGCGTGCCCTGAGCCGCGAGCTCGAGACGGACGCCGTTCGTCATGTTCCACCCCGCAGCCTTGGCGGCGGCGTACGAGCCGGCGCCCGGGCCGGCGAACCACGACAGCGCCGACAGGATGTTCACGATCGCGCCTCCGCCGTTGGCCGCGAGGACGGGGCTGAACTCGCGGATCACGTCGAGCGTGCCCCAGAAGTGTGTGTCCATCTCGCGGTGGATCTCGTCCAGTTCGCCCGTGACGAGGGCGGCACCGGTCGAGATGCCGGCGTTGTTGACGAGGATGGTCACATCCCGCGCGGTCGCTGCCGCCGCGATGACGGACTCGTGGTCGACAATGTCGACTCGCAGCGGCACCACCCGGGGGTCGTCGAAGTCGAGGCTTTCGGGGCGGCGGCCCGTCGCGTAGACCTTGCTCGCCCCGCGCTCGAGCAGTTCGAGCACGAACTGGCGGCCGATACCGCGGTTGGCTCCGGTGACGAGGGCGATCTGGTCGGTGACGTTCATGGGTTCCTTGCTTTCGGCGTAGGTCTCTCGGGTTCGGCGAGCCGCGTCCGGCGCGGCATCGGCTACCCTAAAACTTGACGTTGGCGTCAAGGTCAAGTTGAGAGCTGCGAAGCGGGAACCAGAGGAGGACGCAGATGCGGATCGGCGAGATCGCACACCGGGCGGGGGTCAGCACGAGAGCTCTCCGGTACTACGAAGAACAGGGTCTGCTTTCCTCGGAACGCACCCACAGCGGCCAGCGAACCTACCCCGAGTCAGCCGTCGAACGTGTCCGGCTGATCCAGCAGTTCTTCACCGCCGGCCTGCCCAGCCGGACCATCCTGCTGCTGTTGCCCTGCGTCGATACCGGGGACGCCTCCCCCGAAGCCTTCGAACTGCTGGCATCGGAGCGCGACCGCATCACCGACGCCATGGCCGACCTTGCCGCCGCCCGCGACGCTCTCGACCGCATGATCGACATCGCGAACCATCCAACTCCCGAACACTGCCCTGCCCTCCGTGAGCCCGCCTGGGCGCCCTACCACCCTGCCGAGGCAACGCGGACTGCATCTCGCCCAACTGCGGCTCACGTTGCGTCAGCCACGCCCGTCACCATGTGAACACGGCACGGCGGAGACCTTCAGCCGTGACTCCTCGGCGCTCGACGCACCAGGTCGGACGCCGCACACAGCTGCGCCCCAGTCACCGCAACCACGCGCGGCACAGGAAATCGAGCTCAAGCGCGAAGGTCTTATTGACGATGAGTGGTTCTGATCCGACTACATTCCATGCAGTTTTGCCCGTCAAGCGAGTCTCCGCAGACCAGTTGAACTCCCGGGCTCCGCGCGCGATCAAAACCGCCGCATTCCCTTCCGTGAAATGCATCGCCATGCGAAGTTCGAACAACAAGCCCACGGTTGAGGTGCGTGCTTCAACACGTGCTTCCAGTAGCTGAGCTTCTTGAAGCGCATTCGACTGCCTGAATGGGTCAACATCTGGAGGCGCCATGGAGCCGCGCTCGGGGCTCCTCAGGAGCTCCTCTACCAGCATTTCGGAAGTCCAATGTGCGCGTAGGGATCGGCCTGGTCGGGACGTGCAGCGCGCGCATCGCGAAGACTCCTGGCCAGGTGTCGGGTTGGGGTGAGGCCGTGCAGGCTCCCAACGGGACGGCGGATGACCTCATTCGTTCATCGAGTTCAGGAGGGGTGGGGGCCGAAGCGCCCCAGGCGACCAGGGCCGCGAGGGCGGTCTGTCAGATTCGTTTGACAGACCCGAGCACCGAAGTCGCGGTGGCCTGTCCCCCGGAGTGTGGACACCCCGATACTTGGATCCTGAGTGATCTAGGAAGGGGTAGGAGTGCCACGCCCGTCGAAGTACACGGAGGAGTTCCGGCGCGACGCGGTCGCGCTGGTGAAGTCCTCGCCCGAGCGCACGGTGGCCTCGATCGCGCGGGAGCTCGGGGTCAACCACGAGACGCTGCGCCAGTGGGTCAAGGCCGCGGACGAGCAGGCGGCCCAGCAATTCACCAATGGCCCCTTCGAGGGCGACAGCACCGTCGTCGGCACGATCCACGGCCTGCCGATCACCGGCCAGGCCTACGCCGAACAATTCGGCAACTGGAGCTGAGGGGGTCGTCCGGCTGGCAGTGGATCTTCTCCACGTGGCGGCGCAGTGCGGCGTTCTCATGCCGCAGCACGAGCACTTCCGCGTCCTTGGACACATCGCGTTGCGCGATGTTGGCTAGGTGCCGAGCAGCTTGCGGGTGCGCCGGTACGCGAGAGAGAGCAGCATCCCGCCATGATCCCAGCCACGCGAAGCGTCCCGACGACCGCCTCACCACCACCCAAATTCACATTTCCGAGCCCCACACGCCTCCAGTGATCCACTCATCGCCGCCGAGAGCCTCAACAGCTACAGACTCGTCGCAGCGAACGACGAGAACGTATCAAAGTATGTAGTCTCAGTATCAGTCTCAGTTAGCCCAGATACGCCGGTGTCCGCCGACGTACGTTGATACGGCTGACCTGCGGCGAGCGGGCAACCACATACATCGGCGGACGCCGGGTGATCGAGCATAAACCTCCCAGGCCGAAAGGCCGTACGGGTTCGAATCCCGTTCCGGGCATCGGCTCTGAGCTGCGAGTTCCGTGCAAATGGGCGGATTGAGCAAGATCGTAAAGTAGGCCGTGGTCTCAACTAAGACCACAGCGCGTTCCCTATGCGCTCCGCAGCCTCTTGTGCCAGCCGACTTGTCACGTGGGCGTACCACCGCGTGACGCTCAGGCTGGAGTGGCCAATGATCTCTTGGACGACGCGGATATCGACCCCCCGCTCCAACGCGGGCGTCTCTGCAGAGTGTCGCACGTCGTGGATTCGCGGGGTGACAACCTCCTGTCGATCGAGCAGGGAGCATCCGTGCGAACGTCCGTCCATCGTCCGTCCGCGCGCTGTACTGCGCAGACGCGCGCGAGGCTGTGGACGTCCGCGCGGACGCGGACGACTAGGCGGCGGGTGACTCACGGTGCTCGGCGTCGATCGGCGGCCCGCCAGCCGCCTTGGGAGGCCTGGGCGGGCGGCCGTCGCGGGCGTGCTGCTGCAGTGCCTAGTGCCCGACGGCAGTATGCAGGGCCGCCCGATTGCAGGCCACTAGCGATGAATGAGCGCCGAGACGCGGGCCACTGCCTCGAAGATGAGCGGTGTCGCTTCGGTCATCGCCTCGGCGACGATCGTTTCGTCGGCGCAGCGGTAGAGGATCTCGGCGAGGCGGTCCTTTGCGGCGGTGAGTTCGCCGTTCGGCGTTGTCGTCATGTCGCAATAGGTCAACGCGTCGTCGAGCAGACCACCGACGGGTGGGAACTCCTTCTCGAGGATCGCGTCCATGCCTCGGAGCCTTGCTTCGATGGATGCACACGTGTGGTGGGCGACGAGCGAGCAGAGCCGCGGATCGGCAGCCTCGACGTCGCGCAGATAGCGTGCGCCGTCGAGTTGGTGCATGCCTGACTTTGCGAGGTCGGGCGCGTAGCCGATGTCGTGTAGCCAGGCCGCGGCGGCGAGGATTTCCGCGTCCTGGCCGAGGATGTCCGCGAGCAGTTCGGCAAGGTGGCCGACGCCCTGGCTGTGCGCCCAGCGGCGCGGCAACGGCTTGGCGAGGAGCTGCTCGGCGAGACCACGAGCCCACGGGAGGAGTTCCATGGCTACAAACGTAGCTGCCTCGCGGATGCGCCCCGGCGTAGCCGCGGAGCATCATTAGACGCCGTTGGCGTCGCCGTCCTGATCGAATATCAGCCCGTGGGCTGGACGGTGGCCTGGTAGACGGCGTTGAAGGAAGCTGCGATCTCGCGGAGGCCGTTTCTAATCCATTCAGTCAGCGTGCCCTCGTGGACGCCGTCGGGGTCGCCAACGCCGTACGCGTCGATGCCGGCGGCCCGGCAGAGGTAGGTGGCGCGGGGGACGTGGAAGGTCTGGCTGACGAGGATTGCCTTGCTGACACCGAAGACGTGCTTCGCTCGGGCGCAGCTGTCCCAGGTGTCGAAGCCCGCGTTGTCGAGGACGATCAGGTTGTCGGGGACGCCGCGTGCGCGGAGGTAGTCGTGCATGGCGCGGGGTTCGTCGTAGGTCGATGAGGCGTCGTCGCCGGTGACGAGGAAGACCTTGAACTTGCCCGCGTGCCAGAGCTGCAGCGCGAGATCCAGCCTCCCCTGGAGGTAGCCGCCGGGCTGGTCGCCTTCCACGCCTGCGCCGAAGACGATGCCTACGGGCTCGGCGGGGACTTGGTCCGCCGTGTATACGTACGGGTCGCCCTGCGCGCGCACGAAGATGATCGGGACGAAGAGCAGGATCGTCGCCAGGGACAGCAGTTGGAAGCTGCGGCGCTGGCCTGCGTGTGTACGGAGACTGAGGGGACGTAGCAGACGTCGAACGCGAGCGAGAACGCGCTGGAGGGCGGCGAGTACTCGCTGAAGGGTGTGGGGCACGTGGTGCACGTTGGTGATTACGCGGATTAGGGGGGTGTGGTTGCCGTGGTTGCCATGTTGCCAGTGCGGGCGCGATCGCCAATGCGTGCCAGCGCGGGCGCGGGCGCCAATGCGTGCGGCGCGGGCATCGGCAGGCACCGCCGCACCAACAACAGCCCGTCAGCCCTCGGAATCGGTTCTCCGATTCCGAGGGCTGACGGGCTTCTGAACTGACTGCCTATGCGCTGACCGCCACTACGGGACGGCTACTACAGCCGCCGACCGCGGTCTCAGGCCGCGACCTTCTCCATCGGGGTGTCGGCCTTGGCGCCCTCGATGGCCGGGACCGGCGCGGGAACAGCGACCTCGGTGAACTCGCCGCGGGGGCTTTCGAACGCGGTCAGGGAGACGGCCTCGCGGCGGAAGAAGCCGGCGAGCATCCAGTCCATGCAGACGCGCACCTTGCGGTTGAAGGTGGGGACCCGGCTGACGTTGTACGCGCGGTGCATGAACCAGGCGGGCCAGCCGCGCAGCTTCGTGCCGTAGACGTTCGCGACGCCCTTGCCGATGCCGAGGCCGGCGACGGAACCGACGTGCTTGTGCACGTAGTCGTTGATGTTCTTGCCGCGCAGGGCCGCGACGATGTTCTCGGCGAGGACCTTGGCCTGGCGCACGGCGTGCTGCGCGGACGGGGAGCACCAGTTGCCCGCGCCCTTGGACAGGTCCGGCACCTGGGCGCAGTCGCCCGCGGCCCAGACGTAGTCCGTGCCGACGACGCGCAGGTTGGCCTGGGTGTCGACGTGGCCCTTCGGGCCGAGCGGGATGCCGAGGCTCTCGACGACCGGGTTCGGCTTCACGCCCGCGGTCCACACGATGGTGGACGCGTCGAGCTCGGTGCCGTCGGACAGCACCACGTGCTTGTCCACGCAGGAGTTCAGGAAGGTCTTCATCTTGACCTGGATGCCGCGCTTGCGCAGCTCCTCGGCCGTCCACACCCCGAGCTCCGGGCCGACCTCGGGCAGGATCCGGTCGGCGGCCTCGACGAGCAGGAAGCGCAGGTCCTCCGGCTCCACGTGGTTGTACCACTTGCACACGTCGCGGGCCATGTCCTCCATCTCGGCGATGGCCTCGACGCCCGCGAAGCCGCCGCCGACGAACACGAACGTCAGCGCCTTGCGACGGTGCGCCTCGTCCTTGATGGAGTCGGCGAGGTCGATCTGGCCGATGATGTGGTTGCGGAGGCTGATGGCCTCCTCGACCTGCTTGAAGCCGATGCCGTTCTCGGCCAGGCCCGGGATCGGCAGCGTGCGCGGCACGGAGCCGACGGCGACGACGAGCTGGTCGAAGCCGAGGTCGTAGGCCTCGCCCGCGTTCGGCTCGATGCGCGCGGTGCGCCGGGCGTGGTCCACTCCGATGACCTTGCCGGTGACGACCTCGGCGTTCGGGCCCTTCAGCACACGACGCAGCGGAGCGACGATGTTACGCGGCGCGATGGAGCCGGCCGCGGCCTCGGGCAGAAAGGGCTGGTAGGTCATGTAGGACCGGGGGTCGACGACCGTGACGATCGCCTCGCCGCGCTTGAGGTTCTTCAGAATCCGCTGCCCGGTGTACAACCCGACGTAGCCGCCGCCGATGACGAGGATGCGCGGCGGGATGTTGGCCGGGGACACGGGGGCAGGGGTGCGTTCTGCAGCATTGCTCATAGGGGGCTCGCTCACTCGATTCCTTCGACGCGTCCTGATCCTGCTTCGGTCGCTCGGCATCGAGCGGCTGTGGCCTTGCATGCGTTCCTCGACGCACAGCCACGGCGTTGGGGCAGTCAGTCGCGGAGGGAGGCGCCCCTTCAGGACACCTCGGTGTTACGAACTTCTCGCTTACCTCTTGATTATACGAGCAGCGCAAGGGTGGCAAGCCACCACCGCGGGGCCCACAATCTTGACAGTCTGCCAGAATTGTCGGACGTCCTCGTTATTGTCGCGGTCATGGGTACCACACTCTCGGCCGCCGAAGCCCGGCGCGCGGCCCTGCGCGCTCAGGGCCTGCTCGGCGCGCTGCCCGGGCGTACCGTGCCCGGCCTGCTGCGCCGCCTGGGCGCGATCCAGCTCGACACCATCTCCGTACTGGCCCGTTCCCAGGAACTCGTGCCCTTCGCGCGGCTCGGCCCGATCGGCAGACCGGCCGTGCATCGGGCTTTCTGGGAGCCGAAGGGCCCGGGAGCAGCACGCGCCTTCGAGTACTGGGCCCACGCGGCCTGCGTCCTTCCGGTCGAGGAATGGCCGCTCTTCAGCTTCCGTCGGCGATCATATCGAAACCGTAACGATATGTGGGGGATGACGCCTGATCATGTTTCGGTGCGCGGCGTGCTGGACCGGCTCGCGGCGGACGGGCCGGTGACGACGACCGAACTCGGCGGCGCGCGGAAGACTCCGGGCTGGTGGGAGTGGTCCGACGTGAAACAGGCGGTGGAGTATCTACTCGCCTGCGGTGACGTAGTGTGCGTGGAACGTCGCGGATGGCGACGAGTGTACGACCTGCCGGAGCGAGCGCTGCCCGAGGCGGCTCTGCACGACGAACTGACCGACCACCAGTGTCATGTCGAGTTGCTGGCGCGCGCGGGGCGGGCGCTGGGCGTCGGCACGAAGGCCGATCTGAACGACTACTACCGGCTGCGGAATGTCGCCAAGTTCGCTGACGTCGCCGAGGAGGCCGGCCTGGTTCCGGTGGAGGTCGAGGGCTGGGGGCAGCCGGCCTGGGCTTCGCCGGAGGCGCTGGAGTTCCTGGAGTCGGGCGGTCGCGGGCGGCATCGCACGACGCTGCTGTCCCCGTTCGACTCGCTGATCTGGGAGCGGGCACGCACGGAGCGTATGTTCGGGCTCACCCATCGGCTCGAGGCATATGTGCCGAAAGCGAAGCGGGTGCACGGGTACTACGCGATGCCGCTGCTGCACGGCGGGGAGCTGCTTGGCCGGGCGGATCCTGCGCGGGAGACGACGAAGTCAGGCGACGTGCTGATCGCGCGTCAGGCCTCGCTGCACACGCTGCGGGCGGTGGAGCCGATGGCGAAGGCGCTGTGGGAAGCGGCGGCCTGGGTCGGGTGCGAGCGGGTCCGTGTGGAGCGGGTCGTGCCGGGCGAGCTGGAGGAGCCGCTGCGGAGGGCGGTCGAGTCGGCGGGAGCGGGGGTGACAATGGGCACGGACAGTTGAACGCGCGATTGGATTGAGCTGCGCGATTGAACGGCGCGAGGACGGGAGCACGGGGGTGCGCACAGTGAAGGTGGACGAGGCAGACTTGGCGGTCGCGCGGGGAGGGAGTGCGGCACGGGCAGGCGACGGGGTCGCGCGAGGTGAGCGCGCGGCATGGACGGGCGACGGGGACCGGGTCGCGCACGGTGAACGCGCGGGGCGGACTGACGGGGCGCTCGGCGGGACCGAGCGGGTGGCACGGACAGACGAGGCAGTGATCGGGACCGAGGGCGAGAGGCAATCAAGCGAGGCGGGCATCGCGACCGAGCGCGAGGGGCGATTAGGCGCGCCGGTCACCGGGAACGAGCGCGCGGCACCGACGGACGAGGCGGTGATCGGCAACGAGCGCGAGGGGCGATTGGGCGGGGCCGTTGGCGGGACCGAGGGAGCAACGCGGGCGGGCGAGGCGGGCGTCGGGAGGCAGCGGACCGCTGCGGGCGGACGGCGTGGGGGGAAATCGGGGTCGGGCGCGGCGCTGGGCGACCATAATGAGGCGGTGACCTCCGTACCGAACAGCCCGCCACGTACTCGGATGACCGGGAAGGAGCGTCGCGAGCAACTGCTGGAGATCGGCCGTTCGCTCTTCGCGGAACGCGGCTTCGACGCGACGAGCGTGGAGGAGATCGCGGCGAAGGCGGGCGTGTCCAAGCCGGTGGTCTACGAGCACTTCGGCGGCAAGGAGGGCCTCTACGCCGTCGTGGTCGACCGGGAGATGCGCACGCTGCTCGACATGGTCACCTCGGCGCTGACCGGCGGGCATCCGCGCGAACTGCTTGAGCAGGCCGCGATCGCACTGCTGGACTACGTCGAGAACTACAGCGACGGCTTCCGGATCCTGGTGCGCGACTCGCCGGTGGCCGCGTCCACGGGCAACTTCGCCTCGCTGATCAGCGATATCGCCACGCAGGTCGAGGGGATCATGGCGACGGAGTTCCGCCGGCGCGGCTACCACCCGGACTTCGGCGCGATGTACTCGCAGATGCTCGTCGGCATGGTCGCACTGACCGGGCAGTGGTGGCTGGACGCGCAGAGCCCGAGCAAGGACGAGGTCGCCGCGCACATGGTGAACCTGGCGTGGAACGGGCTCTCGGGTCTCGAGCACGAGCCGCGGCTGATGACCCGCCGAGGATTCCGGGCCGCGAGGGCCCGGGCGCGAGCGCGAGCAGCGGCAGCAGACGGCGGCGGATCCGACGCGACGAGCGGCGCCGCGGGGTAGGCAGCCGCAGGGTAGGCAGCCGCGGGGCGTCCAGCAGGCTCGACATCAAGATACTTGGCGTTGAGTTTCTTGATAGAATCCGGGAATGAGCGAGGAGTCGAGCACGGTCACCGGACCCGGCACGCCGGACGAGGTGGACCGGCTCGTCTCGGCGTGGCGGCGGGAGCGGCCCGACCTGGACGTGAGCCCGCTGGAGGTGCTCAGCCGGGTGACCCGGCTGGCCCGGCACCTGGATCGGGCCCGGCGCACCGCGTTCACCGAGCGGGGTCTGGAGACCTGGGAGTTCGACGTGCTCTCGGCGCTGCGCCGCGCGGGCACCCCCTACCAACTCTCCCCCGGCCAACTGCTCACCCAGACGCTCGTCACCTCGGGCACGATGACGAACCGGGTCGACCGGCTCGCGGCCAAGGGCCTCGTCGTGCGCGGACCGGACCCGAGTGACCGGCGTGGCGTGCTCGTGCGGCTGACGGACGCCGGGCGCGAACTGGCCGACTCGGCGCTGACGGGCCTGCTCAAGAACGAGCGGGATTTGCTCTCCGCTCTGCCGGAGGCCCGACTCGAGGTGCTCGCGGATCTGCTGCGCGAGCTGACCGTCCAGTTCGAAGCCGAAT
The DNA here is from genome assembly GCF_035552695.1 of Actinospica sp. NCBI lineage: Bacteria > Bacillati > Actinomycetota > Actinomycetes > Catenulisporales > Actinospicaceae > Actinospica > Actinospica sp. The sequence goes on along the minus strand of NZ_DASZKT010000169.1, from coordinate 9,306 downwards.
AATCGGATCCTTATGCGATGACTGCCCGCATTTGTGGGCATCCGCCCGTTCATCGCGGCTTCCCCGGCCCTTCCCCGCGACGATACCCGCCAGTAGCATTCCGCCCATGAATCGTCGAACCTTGCGATCAACGCTGATCGCCGGCGCGGTCGCCGCCTGCTGCATAGCCTCCGGTACCGCCGCCGACGCCGCGACCGTGCAGAGCCCGTCCCACCGGGGCCAGCCGGGCGGCGAATACGACTACTACCTTGCTCTCGGCGACTCGCTGGCCTGGGGCTATCAGCCGGACGCGGCCGGGAACGGCGTCAAGTCAGGCCACGGATACGCCGACGACCTCGCCGCGCAACTCCGGGAGCACGGCAACCGGAACCTGCACTACGTCAACCTCTCCTGCCCGGGTGAGACGACCGGCACGATGCTCGACGGCGGCTGCCCAGATCTCGCGGACAGCGGGCAGTCGTACACCGTGCAGGAGGACGCCGCGGTCGCGTTCCTCACGGCGCACCCGCACGCGCGCATCCTGGTCACCCTGGACATCGGCGCCAACGACGTGGACGGCTGCCTGACCAGCAGCGGCTCGATCGACCCGACGTGCGTCGCGGAAGGGGTGGCCGCGGCCGGGACCCAGCTGCCGGAGATCCTCGCCAAGCTCAAGGCCGCGGCGGGCAAGCACGTCAGCTTCATCGGCATGAACCTCTACGACCCCTTCCTCGCCGAGTGGCTGACCGGCAGCAGCGGGCAGACGCTGGCCGAGGAGTCCGTCGCGCTGTCCACGACGTTCAACGGCGTGCTCGGCGCGGGTTACGCCGCGTTCGGCGTCCCGGTCGCGGACGTCTCCAGCGCGTTCCAGACCACTGACTTCACCGACACCACGTCGCTCGGCGGGACAACCGTGCCGGTGAACGTCGCGGACATCTGCGAGCTGACGTGGATGTGCGCGCCGTCCCCGGTCGGACCCAATATCCACGCGAACAACGCCGGCTACGCGGTGATCGCGCGGGCCTTTGAGTCCGTGTTGTCGGCTGGGCACCAGCGCTGGTGAGCTGAGCGGCGTCCGCCGCGGCAGAAGCAGTAGAACAGCGGAAGCAGCAGAACAGCGGAAGCGGCAGAAGTGACGGAGGCGCAGAACGAGAGGGCGTGCTTAGATCCTTCGTTATGGATTCGAAACCGAGCAAGCCGTTTCAGGGCGATCTTGACGTGTACCTGGCCGCCCTCGACTCTGTCCTTCCAGCCGAGGCCGTCCACGGGGTCTATCTGACCGGGTCGGCGGCGCTGGGCGACTATCGGCACGGGCAGAGCGATCTCGACATCCTGACGCTGACGACGCGTGCGCTGACCGAGGACGAACTCACGGGCCTCGGTCAGCTGCACAAGACCTTGGAGACCGGGGCCCAGCCGCACACGGATGCGCACTACATCTCGCGTGAGTGCCTCGGGAAGCTGCCGCTGGAGCACGCCGCGGGGCACGGCTACGTGGTCGACGGCGAGTTCCAGCGCGGCATGTCCGGGCAGGAACTCGTCGCCTGGGCGATCCTCGACCGGCACGGGATCACCGTGCGCGGACCGGAGGCGAAATCGCTCGGCGCGGCGCCGGACGCGGGCGAATTCAAAGCCTGGAACCGCGGGAATCTCGATGGCTACTGGCGGATGCGCGCACTTCAGGTGCATCAGGCGATCAGCGAGCGTGATCCGGACGACGAGTTCCTGCCGTATTTCGCGGTCTGGCTCGGCACCGGTCCCGGGCGGCTGCATCGGACGATCGCGACCGGCGAGATCATCTCGAAGACGCAGTGCGCCGACTACACCGCCGAGCTTCTCCCCGGGTACGCCGATCTGCTCAAGCGGGTCAAGGCGAGCAGGCTCGGGGACGGCTCCGTCACCTTCACGATGAACGACGGACGCCTGCTGGGCGATCTCGTCGAAGAGGTCTGTGACGCGGCCAAGTCGCTGCCCTGAGGCTCCCGACAGTGCCTCAGGTCGTGCTCAGGTCGTGACCGAGGTGGCGAGCAGCACGCGCAGCAGCGGCAGCGCGGGTAACGCCCACAGCGAGATCTCGTCGAGCAGCACGGCCACCAGCCACTGCGAGCCGTCGGAGCCCGTGGCTCCCGCGGAAAGCGCCGAGGTGTAGCCCGCCGCGGCCAGGAACTCCGGGGATATGCCGAGGTCGCCGGGGTTCCAGTTCGTGTCCTGACCCACCGCCGGGGTGACCGCGCCGAATCCGCGCAGTTGCTCGGCTATCCGCGGGATGGGCTCGATCCACTGCGGCGGCGAGGTCGGCGAGACCTCGGCCGGACGCTGCGGCTCGGAGACGGCGCCCGGGATCGTGTACGAGCCGGACTCGGAGGCCGCGCGGTAGACCGCGGACCGCTCCTGGAACAGCGGACCCTGCTGCGCGGCGCGCCGATATATGTACCAGGACGCCGCATCCAGACCGCGCGCCACCTGATCCACGATCACTTCGACGCGATCCGCGCGCTGCGCGCCGGGCGGCAGCTTGTCGAGGCCCGCGAGCGCCTGGCCGAGCAGCGCCTCGATCGGCGCCGAGGCACGCCCGCGTCCGGCGGCGATCGGCACGCCGCGCTGCTGCACCGGCAGCGCCGGGTCCGGCGGCTGGCCGCGTCCCGCCACGACCGGGGAGAGCGAGCGGGAACGCTTGGCGCGGTACTGCGCGGCGTCGGCGAGCCGGAACAGGCCGTCGCGGGTGGCGACGCGGCCTATCGGGTCGCCGGTCGAGGCCACGCCGCAGGACATGCCCTCGCCGCCGCGCACGGTCAGCGCCCGCAGGCACAGGTCGTCGGCCGCGGCCACCGCGTCGTCCGCGGTGAATCCCTCGATCAGCAGGCAGAATTCGTCGCCGCCGAGCCGCGCCGCCAGGGCCCGGGGAAGTCGGGAGGCGGCCGCGGAAACGCACGCGCCGAGTTCGACCAGCAGTGCGTCGCCGTGGTCGTGGCCGTGCGTGTCGTTGATCCGCTTGAGCCCGTTGCCGTCGCAGAGCACGAGCGAGACGACGGTGCCGTCGGTGTTGTGCCGGTCCATCGCGGCGTCCAGCCGGGAATCGAAGGCGCGGCGGTTGGCCAGTCCGGTCAGCTGGTCGGTCAGCGCCAGCCTTTCGATGTGCTCCATCTGGCTCGCCCGGGCCAGACCGGCGGCGACCTGCGTGGACAGCGCCTCGGCGTAGTCGAGGTCGGATTCGCTGTAGTCCGGCTGGTGGGCGGTCCGCGCGGCGTAGAGCTCGCCCCAGGCGCGGCCGCCGAAGACGATCGGGGCGATCAGGGCGCAGTGCAGGCCGCGGCTGCGCATCAGGGCGACGCGCTTCGGGTCGCCGGTGCCCGTGTCGGCCGTCTGGATCCACGGCCCGAGGTCGTCCTCGCTGAGCAGCACGGTCGGGAAGTCGGTGACCGGGTACGTCTCGTCCCTCGGCTGGTCGGAGACGCTCGCGCCGAGCTGGCCGCCGTGGTTGACCAGCACCCGGAGCAGGCCGGTGTCCCGCTCCCACATGGAGATGGACACCGCCGCGGCGTCGAGCTGGCGGTACGCCTCGGCGGCGGCCGCCTCGGCGACGTCCTGCGTGGAGCTCGCGTCCGCGATCAGCTTGGTGAACTTGGCGAGCGCGCGCAGCCGGATGGCCAGGTTCGCGGCGGAGTCGGCGTACGCGGCGGTATAAGGGTCGGGAACCCCGGCCCTGTCACCCGGCGGCAGCGATCCGGGGACCCCGGGCCCGGCGGCCCCGGTCATCGGCGGCGCGGCGTGCGCGCCTCCGGGCACGAGGCCGGAGGCGCGTCGCCAGGCCGAGGGAACCGAACCGCCGGCGGGCGCGGGCGTGGGGGCAGCGTGGCTCCCGCGGGCCCTGCCTTCGAGGTCGCCGCGGCCAGACCCGTCGTCCACCCGCCCCTGCCTTCCGCGACCGGCCGCCACCGGGTCGCGCTCGGTTCTCGCCTGCCCAAGTTCCTTTCCTACCGGGTCTCGAAGCCCGGGGCGCACCTGTCAGCCGCGTGCTGCTCCGGCCGGGTCGCCCGAGATCAGAGTACTTATCTCGCGCTGGGTCTCCTCGACCCGCGGGATGTCGTTCAGCAGCACCTGGCCGTGCTCACCGGCCGACTCGACCACGAGGGTGCCGCAGCCGAGCATCCGGTCCAGCAGCGAGTCGTGCCGGAAGGAGACGTCGTTGATCTTCTCCAGCGGCAGGTCGCGGCCGACGCGGTGGATGAAGCCGAGCCGTATGATCAGCCGCCGGTTGGTGACCACGTAGTTGCTGAACAACCAGTGCAGCCAGGGGCGTACGGTGAAGTAGGCGATCACGCCGAGCGCGACGACGCCGATGGCTATCCAGCTGACCTCACCGCTCGTCTTGCTCGGGCTCGGCGAGACGGTCAGCAGGAAACCCGCCACACCGCAGCTCACCAGCAGCACGATGACCGGGAAGACCAGGGCTTTCCAGTGCGGGCGCAGCTCGAGGTCGATGCGCTCGCCCTCGCTCAGTAGTCGGGTCGGGTACCCCATCGCGTACGTTCCTCTCCCCCCTCGCATCGAGGGTGACCTTAGGTGACCACGGCTGTTCGGCTCCGTGTGGGCCCCATCCTGACATGTCGAACCGACAGAAATCCACGGCCGCCCAAGGCTTCTGATGCTCAGTTACCCGCCGCGGGCCGCAGATGAACCACGTCGCCCGCCCCGATCGCCGTTTCCCGCTGGTCAGCGGTGGTGACCAGGAGCGCCCCCGCGCGGTCCACGCCGCTCGCGCGCCCGGTCACGGTCCGCTCTCCGGGCAGCTCAGCGCGCACTTCGCGGCCGAGCGTGACGCACGCCCGCAGATACGCCTCCCGCAGTCCGGCGGCGTCGGCGTCCCCGCCGGCCTCCGACCAGCGCGTGTACCAGTCGCCGAAGGAGCGCAGCAGTGCCCGCAGGAGCGGGTCACGGTCCGTGGATTCGGCCCCGGCGAGCGCCAGCGAGCACGCCTGCGGCACGGGAAGTTCGTGCTGCCGCAACGACACGTTGACACCGATGCCGACCACCACGGCCGCCTCGCCGGGAACGGTTTCGCACAGAATCCCACCCAGCTTCCGATCAGCGAGTTCGCCCGCGGCGACGACGAGGTCGTTGGGCCACTTCAGCCCGATCTCCAGGCGGCACGCCCGGGCCACGGCGTCGCGCGCGGAGATCCCGGCGAGCAGCGGCAGCCAGGTCCACGCGGCGGGCGGCAGTTCGGGCCGGACCAGGATCGAGACGAAAAGGCCTGAACGCGCCGGAGCCGTCCAGGTACGCCCGAGTCTTCCCTTTCCCGCGGTCTGCTCCTCGGCGACGACGACCGAGGCGTGCGGCGCACCGTCCTGGGCGGCGCCGATCAGCGCTGTGTTGGTGGATTCCACGCTCGGCAGCACGCGGACGGCGGAGACGAATCCGCCGGGCGTCATCAGCGCCCGCTGCAGACTGCGTTCATCCAACGGCGGCCGGTCGAGATCGTTGTAGGCAGACACCATGCGTCGAGCCTAAGCCCGTCGGCTACATTGGCTCGGGACGCCGTCAGGAGTTCTCCGATGGACACCACCGGGAGCAGAAGAAGCCGCTATGACCGACACGACTGACATCCACACGACCGCGGGCAAGCTCGCCGAGCTGCGCGCCCGTCTCGACGAGGCGGTGCACGCCGGGTCCGCGCGGGCGGTGGAGAAGCAGCACGCCAAGGGCAAGCTGACCGCGCGCGAGCGGATCGACCTGCTGCTCGACGAGGGTTCCTTCCAGGAGCTCGACGAGCTGGCCAGGCACCGAAGCACGAACTTCGGGATCGAGAAGAACAAGCCGTACACCGACGGCGTGGTCACCGGCTACGGCACGGTGGACGGGCGCCCGGTCTGCGTGTACTCGCAGGACTTCACGATCTTCGGCGGCTCGCTCGGCGAGGTCAACGGCGAGAAGATCTGCAAGGTGATGGACCTGGCGATGAAGATCGGCTGCCCGCTGGTCGGCATCAACGACGGCGGCGGCGCGCGCATCCAGGAGGGCGTGGTCGCGCTCGGCGCCTTCGCCGACATCTTCAGGCGGAACGTGCACGCCTCGGGCGTGATCCCGCAGATCTCGCTGATCGTGGGCCCGGCGGCCGGCGGCGCGGTGTATTCGCCGGCGCTGACCGACTTCATCGTGATGGTCGACAAGACCTCGCACATGTTCATCACCGGCCCGGACGTGATCAAGACCGTCACCGGTGAGGACGTGGGCTTCGAGGAACTCGGCGGCGCGCACACGCACAACACCAAGTCGGGCAACGCGCACTACCAGGCGTCCGACGAGAAGGACGCCATCGGGTACGTCAGGTCGCTGCTGTCCTTCCTGCCGCAGAACAACCTGGAGGACCCGCCGGTCTTCGAGGCCGAGGGCGACCTGGAGCCGGACCCCGAGCTCGACACGCTGATCCCGGACTCGGCCAACCAGCCGTACGACATGCACACGGTGATCGAGCACGTGCTGGACGAGGGCGACTTCCTCGAGGTGCAGCCGTTGTTCGCGCCGAACATCCTCGTCGGCTTCGGCCGGGTCGAGGGCCGCAGCGTGGGCGTGGTGGCGAACCAGCCGATGCAGTACGCCGGCTGCCTGGACATCGACGCCTCGGAGAAGGCGGCGCGGTTCATCCGGACCTGCGACGCGTACAACGTCCCGGTGCTCACCTTCGTGGACGTGCCCGGCTTCCTGCCCGGCACCGACCAGGAGTGGAACGGCATCATCCGGCGCGGCGCCAAGCTGCTCTACGCGTACGCCGAGGCGACCGTGCCGCTGGTCACGGTGATCACCCGCAAGGCCTTCGGCGGCGCGTACGACGTCATGTGCTCCAAGCACCTCGGCGCGGACGTCAACGTGGCCTGGCCGACGGCGCAGATCGCGGTGATGGGCGCGCAGGGTGCGGTCAACATCCTGCGCCGCAAGGAGATCCTGGAGGCCGAGGACGTCGAGGCCAAGCGCGCCCAGCTGATCGCCGAGTACGAGGACGCGCTGTTCAACCCGTACGTCGCGGCCGAGCGCGGCTACGTGGACTCGGTGATCGAGCCCGCGCAGACCCGTGCTTTCGTCGCCCGCGCGCTGCGCACCCTGCGCACCAAGCGCGCCACCCTGCCGCCCAAGAAGCACGGGAACATTCCGCTGTGACGAACGGGACTGCCGCTGTGACGAACGGGACTACCGCCGTGACGAACGGGACTACCGCCGTGACGAACGCGCCCGAGCCGACGGACCCGGCCGCAGCCGCCGCGCTGCGCGTGGTGCGCGGCGAGCCCTCGGCGGAGGAGCTGGCCGCGCTGGTCGCGGTGCTGGCCGCGCGGGCCGCGGTCGGCGGTTCCGGCGAGCCGGCGCCGCCGCGGTCGGTGTCGGGCTGGACCGACCGCTCGCGATACGTGCGCTCCGGGCGGCTGGAGTTCGGCGCCCGGGCCGGCTGGCGGGCCTCCGCGCTGCCGCGCTGAGCCGTGGCGCTGTGCCGCGCGGCGCGGCGCGGTGCAGCAGCGCGATGCAAGCGTGATGCAGCACAGCGCCACGGCTCAGCGCGGTGCAAGCACAGGTTCAGAGCGGCGCCACGCGTCGCAAGGCCGTTCAGGTAGCAGTTTCAACGACACCAACAAGGAGCAACGGATCGTGCGCTTCGTCCTCGCCTCGCAGTCCCCGGCCCGGCTGGCCCTGCTGCGGGCGGCCGGTCTCGAACCCGAACGGATCGTCAGCGGGGTGGACGAGGACGAGTTCCAGGCGGCGAGCCCGGCCGAGCTGGCGCTGCAGCTGGCGATCGCTAAGGCGCAGACCGTGGCGGCGCGGGTGGGCGCGGACGCGATCGTGGTCGGCTGCGACTCGGTGCTCGACTTCGAGGGCGCGGCGCTCGGCAAGCCGGCCGACCTCGCGGACGCGCGCTCGCGCTGGCTGCGGATGCGCGGCAAGGACGCGGTGCTGATGACCGGCCACTGCGTCGTCGACACGCGGCCGGGTGCCGATCCGGACGACTGGAAGGTCGCGATCGACGTCAACCCGACGATGGTCCGCTTCGCCGAGGTCTCCGACGAGGAGATCGACGCCTACCTGGCCAGCGGCGAGCCGCTGCACGTGGCCGGGGCGTTCACGCTGGACGGGCTCGGCGGCTGGTTCGTCGAGTCGATCGTGGGCGACCCGTCGAACGTCGTCGGGCTCTCGCTGCCGCTGCTGCGCCGGCTGCTCGGCGAGGTCGGGACGAGCGTGCCCGAGCTCTGGCGCTCGCACCCGGTCCCGGCTGCGGCCGCTGCGGACTGACTCACCGGCCGGCCGAAGTCTCGGCCGCGGTCGCGATCGCGAGGACCGCGGCGAGCTCGGGCTCGCTCGCGTTGCCACCGCTGCAGATCACTCCGACGCGGCGACCCTCGTACTCGGCGCGGCGCGCCCAGAGACCGGCCAGCGCGGCGGCCCCCGCGCCCTCGGCCATCGTGTGCGCCGCGCTCAGCAGCAGACGCTGGGCGGCGCGGATCTCCCCGTCGTCGAGCAGCAGGAAATCGTACAGGAGAGCACGCATCACCGCCTGTGGGAGCGCGAAGGAGTGGCCGGTGGACAGGCCTTCGATGGCGGTGCGGTTGGGCCGATCGACGAGGGTCCCGGTGCGCCAGGACTCGTACGCCGAGGGAGCCTGCGCCGACTGGATGCCGATGACGCGGCAGCCGGGCGCCAGCTCGGCCGCGGCGATGCAGGCGCCCGCCACGCCGGTCCCGGAACCCACCGGCACGAAGATCGCGTCGAGGTCCGGCGCCCGCTCGAGCAGTTCGACGGTGGCGGTGGCGACGCCGGCGATCAGCGCGGACTCCTCGCCCGAGTTCACGAAGTAGGCGCCGGTCTCCGCCGCGATCCGCTCGGCGATCTCGCAGCACTCGTCGAAGACCTCGCCCTCGAGCACGAGGCGGGCGCCGAGGGCCCGCACGGAAGCCGCCTTGGCCGGGTTCGCCTTCTCCGGCATGACGATCGTGCACGGCGCGCCGAAGAGGGCGGCGGCGTAGGCGACGGACTGCGCGTGGTTGCCGGTCGACGCCGCGACCACGCCTTTGGCCAGCTGCTCTGCCGTGAAGGAGGCCAACAGCGTGATGCCGCCGCGCACCTTGAACGCGCCCACCGGCTGGACGTTCTCGTGCTTGACCCACACTTCCGCGCCGACGGCCGCGTCGAGCACCGGGTAGTGCCACGCCGGGGTCGGCGGCAGGTGCTCGGCGATGACCCGGCGGGCGGCGAGGACATCGGCGAACTCAGGAGTCTTCATAGGCCGATCCTGCCAAGGCCGTCGCGTGGGCGCCACGCAGGAGCGGAGGCCAATCGCCGATCAGT
>NZ_DASZKT010000168.1:0-17133 GCF_035552695.1 Actinospica sp. | reverse complement strand
CGGCTCCCCGGTGGCAGGTGTGCCGCCGGGGAGCCGGTGTGGGTCAGGGTGTTGTGTTGGTGGGTGTGTTGTGTCAGCAGGTGAGGTTGTTGCCGGGGCTGACGCCGAGGATGGAGGTGAAGGATTCGTAGTCGTTGACGCGGTCTTGCATCTCGGCGGTGTTGCCGCCGTTGCATTCGACACTGCCGTTGATGGCCCAGATGGTCTGGCCGAAGCCGGCGCCGTTGACCATGGCGTTGTGTCCGGTCATGGTGCCGGGGCCGGTCTGGGTCATCCAGTACCAGAGTGCGGTCTCCCAGGAGATGGCCGCGTTGGTGGACACGAGGTTGGGGTTGTCGAGCAGGTCCTGGCCGATGGCGTTGCCGGCGGCTTCGTAGTTGAAGTTCCAGCTGATCTGCAGCGGTCCGCGGCCGTAGTACGAGTAGGTGCCCGCGGGGCAGCCGTAGGATTCGCTGGCGCAGTAGTCGCCGGACTGGTCGATCTCGTTGATGTAGACCAGTCCGCCGGTCTCGTGATCGACATTCGCCAGGAACGCCGCGGCCTCCTGCTGCTGCACGGTGGTGCTGCCGGTGGTGGCGAACGCCGGGTAGGAGCTGAGCGCGGCGACCAGTCCACTGTAGGTGTAGAAGGAGTTCCGGTTCGGGAACATCTGGTCGAACTGCGCCTCGCTCACGACGAACCCGCCGGAGCTACCTCCGCCGGTTCCGCCGCCCGAGCCGGATCCGCTGCAGGAGTACGGCGACCAGTACCAGGTGCTGATGGTCGGGTCGTAACCCGGATTGGCGTTGGTCGCAATGTAGTACTGGCCGTTGGCCGGGTACTGCACGATCGCGCCGACGTTGTAGTACTGCCCCGCCACCCAAGCCGGGTAGCCGCTGCAGCTGGTGCCGCCGCCACTCGAACCGCTGCAGGTGTAGGGCGACCAGTACCAGGTGCTGATGGTGGGGTCGTAACCCGGGTTGGCGTTCGTGGCGATGTAGTCCTGGCCGTTGGCCGGGTACTGGACGATCGCGCCGACGTTGTAGTACTGCCCCGCGACCCAGGCCGGGTAGCTGCTGCAACTGGCGGCCGCGCTGGTGACCGCGGCCTGTGCGGAGGGCACCGGCATGGCGAACGTTGTCAGCCCGAGCGCGCCGGCCAGAAAGGCCAGCAGCACGAGCAATCGGGCCCGCCTTCCTGTGTGGGTATGGGTCATCTGCCACTCCTTTGTGGGTTGGTGGAAGTGGTGTCACCTCACACTTAGCGGCAATGGTCCAGACCAGTCAAGAGTTCGGGCAAGATTGGTCTAAACCAACAGGACTGGTTGCGGCGCACCGGATCCCGCCTCGCCCGCCTCAACCGCCTCGCTCGAGGCGCGACTGTCGGTGGCTGGGGGCACGATGGATCCATGACTACGACAGGACGCTTGGAACTCGTCGCCCTCGACGCGCCGGACATCGACGCGCTCGCCGCCTTCTACACCGAGCTCGCGGGGTGGGAGGTCGTCCAGCGCGATTCCGACTGGGTCACGATCGAGACGGGCGACGGGCAGGAGATCGCCTTCCAGCTCGCACCCGACCACGTCGCACCGCAGTGGCCGGGCCAGGAGCTGCCGCAGCAGTTCCACCTCGACCTGCAGGTGGACGGGATCGAGGCGGCCGCCGAGCGGGCGACGGCGCTCGGTGCGACCCGGCTCGCCACCGGCGCGAGCTGGATCACCCTGGCCGACCCGGCCGGGCACCCGTTCGACCTCTGCCAGAAGGACGGCGTCGGGCCGGAGATGGCGCTGTTCGCCGTCACCATCGACGCGCCCGACGCTTCGTCGCTCGCCCGCTTCTACGGCGCGCTCCTCGACATGGAGGTCACCTACGACGGCCCCGAGGGCGCGCTGATCGTCGGCGGCGGCAAGAGCGTGATGTTCCAGCAGGTAGGCCAGTACACGCCGCCGCGGTGGCCCGACCCGGCGCACCCGCAGCAGGCGCACCTGGACATCCTCGTCGAGGACATCGACGCGGTCGAGGCCGCCGCGCTCAAGCTCGGCGCCTCCAGGCTCGAGGCCGGCGGAGAGACCTTCCGGGTGTTCACCGACCCGGCCGGACACCCGTTCTGCCTGACCGTGCAGGGCGACTGAGGGCGCCACGGGGGACGTCACCGCGAACGTCACAGAGGACGTGTCAGTCGGTCGAATAGAAGATCCCGTCGATCGGCGATTCGAGGAAGTCGGTACCGAACTTCCACGTGCTCACGAGCTTCGCGGCCGAGGTGTCGACGACGGATACGTCGTTCGAGCCCTCATTCGCCACGTACGCGCGGGTGCCGGCCGCGTTCAGCACGACGCCGTAGGGGGTTTGACCGACCGTGACACTGGCGGTGGTCATTCCGCTCGCGATGTCCACCGCGTACAGGGTTCCGGCGTTCGGGTCGGCCGCGCCGCCGGCGATGTACAGGGTCGAGCCGTCGGGTGAAACGGCGAGCCCCTCGTTGTACGCCGTGCCCTCGGTCAGGGTGCGGGTGACGGTCTGCGTCGCCGTGTCGACGACGTCGATCGTCGCGCCGCCGTCGACGTAGGCCGTGGAGCCGTCGGGCGAGAGCGCGAGTCCTTCGGTGTACTTCAGCGCGGCGAGTTTCACCGTGGCGGCAACCTGGAATGTCGATAACTCTACATACGTGAGGTTGGCGCCGCCGAGCACGTAAGCCGTCTGACTGTCCGGCGACACCCGCACCTCCGTCGCCCCGGCCGGAATCGAGACGGTCGCGACCACCGTGTCGGTGGACGTGGCGATCACTGACAGGGTGCTGTCGGTGTTGTTCACCACCAGGACGTACTCGCCATCGGGCGTGGCCGTGATGGAGCTCGGCCCGTCGCCCACGCTGATGTCCGCCGTCGGCGTTCCGCTGACGAGGTTCACCGCGCGCACCGTGCTGCCGGACTGCGAGGTGACGTACGCGGTCTCGCCGTTCGGGGTGACCGCGACCGCTGACGGGAAGCGGAACGCCGCAGGCACGGTCGCCACTTGCCGCAGGGTCGCACTGTCGTAGACGTTGAGGGTGTTGGTCAGCTCCTCGGCGACGAAGGCGTTCCCGGCCTTGCCGCCGAAGGCGACGCCGTCGTCTCGCGGCGTGTCGAGGGTCGCCACCACGGTGCCGGTCTTCGTATCGACGGTCGCGATGCTCGAAGGGCCATTCACCCACACCTGCTCGCCGTTCGGCGACACGGCGAGAGACTCGTACTGGCCCGTGATACTCACCGACGACTCGACTGCCTCCGAGGCCTGATTGATGATGGAGAGTGTGGCCGTGGTGGCGCCACCTCCTACCGCGTAGACGGTCTTGCCGCTCGGAGAGAAGCGCACGCCGTCGAACGCGCCGACCGCGATCTTCTTGTAGAACTTGTTCGTGGCGGTGTTCACCACGTCGATCACGCCGGCCGAGCGGCCCGTGACGTAGAGCCGGGACCCTTCGGGCGACATCGTGAGCTGGTCCGTGTTCGCGGCCGTGGCGACGGTGGCGACCACGGCGTCCGTGCTGGTGTTGAGGACGGTCAGCCGACGCGTGTCGTTAAGCACGTACAGCTCGGTCCCGTCGGACGACAGCGCGGTCGCGCGCAGGTTGCTCGACACGGCGATCGAGGCGCTCGCGGTCATCGTCGACGTGTCGAGCGATACAACGTCCTTGCCGTAGGCGTCGACCACGTAGAGCTTGCTGCCGTCGCCGGAAAGCGCCGGCGAGGCGGCCAGATTCGGGTCCGCGAACTTCCCGACCACGCTCATCGTGGCCAGATCCACCTTGAAGACGTCGCGTGGCCCGGTGACGTACGCGAACCCGCCGTCCCGGGAGAGCACGAATCCGTTCGCGTTGAAACCGATCGGCGCCGTGCCGGTCACCTGGTCCGTATTCGCGTCAACGGCGACGAGCGTGCCGCTCACGGACGGCGCGAGCGCGCCATCGCTACCGTCGCAGAGAACGTAGATGACCTGACGGTTGCGCGAGGACGCGAGCTGAAGCGGGATGAAGCCGACCCCGCGCGGCTGGGTGAGCTCCGCCTTCGTACGCACGGCACCGGTGGTCGCGTCCACCCCGGTCAGGGTTCCCGCCGAGCCGCTGGTCACGTACAGCCGCGGCGTGGCGAGCGCGGCAGTGGCCGCGGCGCCGGATGCCGCGTTGGTAGTGGTGGCGGTGTCTGTAGTGCTGGCGGTGTTGGTAGTGCTGGCGGCGGCCTCGGCGGCGGAGGTTCCCGCCGCACCGAGGACGAGAGCGAGTGCGACCGCGCACGTGAGCGCGTGCGAACGCCGCTGCCTTGGCCTGTCCGTCATGATTCTTCCCCTCTGCCCGGCCCGCCGGATCCCGTCCGGGGACGCCATTCAGGCCGGCGTCCCCGCAACGGGACGCCGGCATGAATTCCCCGTATTACCTGGCGCCGCCGCTGATCGGCAGCCCGCCGGTCGGCGTGTACATGGCCATGTGGAAGGTCGTGCCGCTGTTCGCGGCGGCGACCGGGACGACCGTGATGGCGCTGCCGCCGGCCAGGACGGTCGTGGCGATGTAGTCCCCGAACATCCGTCCCTGGCTTGTGTTGGGCAGCCAGGTGTCCTTCATCGACCCGGCCAGCTGGGTGGGCGCCGACCAGGTGCTGCCGCCGTTCGTCGAGGATATGTAGCCGACGTCCAGCTGGCAGGTGGACGTGGTGCACTTGGCGACCGGGTAGTAGTAGTACGCGAGCCCGATCCGCGTCGTGGTGCCCGAGGTGGAGGCGTCAACGCCGAGACCTGGCGTGAAGTGGTCGTCCGTGCTCGTGACCGCGTCGATCGGCACGCGCGCGGGAGTCGACCACGAGGCGCCGTTGGTCGACCTGGAGAGGATGATGTCATTGCTCGAACAGCTGCTGCGGAACCGGCAGTCGGCCCAGGAAACGTAGACCTTGCCCGCGCCGTCGATCTCGGCCGAGGGCAGCACGCTCTCGCGCAGGGCGGCCGGATTGATGCTGGCGTCGGAGTCCGAAAGGCCGGCCACGGTGTGGTGGTGCGTGGTGGCGATCAGGACGCTCGAACCCCAACTGGTTCCGCCGTTGGTGGACACGAAGGCGCGGACCTGGTTGGCGCTGGCCGAGGCGAAGGGCACGATCACGGTTCCGCTCGGCTGCACCACCGGCTGGCCGCCGATCCCGCTCGGGCTGTCGGCGGGGTGCTTCAGCGCGCTCCAGCTCGCGCCGCCGTTGGTGGACGTGCTCATGTCCTCGGTGTCGTTGCCCGCCGCGGTGTCGAACTCGGTATAGCAGTGGCCGTAGTACGGGCTCGACGAGTGGTTGTCGCAGACGGTCCAGTTCTTGTCGTAGAACGTCCCGGTCGCCACGGCCACCGGGTTGCCCCAGGTGCTGCCGTTGGTGGAGCGGCTGACGTCCACGTCCACGTTGCCGTTGCTCAGGATGCCGAGATACGAGATGAGCCACTCGCCGTGGGCGGCGTCGTAGGCGACGCTCGCGTCACTGGCGGTCGAATACTTGCCGCCGGTGTTGGCGGTGGTGTCCGGCAGGTAGCCGTGGGTCCAGGTGCTGCCGCCGTCAGTGGACCGGGACCAGCCGATGTTGGAGGCACCGCCACCGGAGACGCGGCCGACCTGGAACGCCGACACGATGGTGCTGCCGTAGCTGAAGATGTCCGGCTCGACCTCGGTCGCGTGCTGCGCCTGGGTGTCGGTGTAGGGGTCGCTGCTGACCTGGGTCAGCGCGACGCCGGCGTGGGAGGCCGCGGCGGCCGGGCCGGCCGCCGTCGCCAGCGCGACGGCACTCGCCGCGGCCACGAGCGCCGCGAGGGTCGAACGAAGAGCGCGATGATTCATGGTGACCTTCTGGGTGGGCACATGGTGGGTGATCGCCGACGGCCGCGCGGATCGCGTGCGGACGCCTCGCGACATAGTTAGCTCTGATCCCCACGGATGCCCAGCGGCTGGATCGCAAAGATTTGGCACTGTCGCGCGCCCGTCCAACGCCCGCCGGACGGAGCGGCGGACTATCCTGGCCGGGGCTACCTCTAGCGAAGGAAGAGCGGCGTGGCGGGCGAGAACTCCTTGAAGCTGGCAGTACTCATCGACGCGGACAACGCGAAGCCGGGGATCGTCGAGGAGTTGCTCGCGGAGGTCGCCAAATACGGCACGGCGCACGTCAAGCGCGCCTACGGCGACTGGACCGGGACCAGCCTCAAGGGCTGGAAGGACCAACTGCTCACGCAGTCGATCCAACCGATCCAGCAGTTCGCCTACACCGTCGGCAAGAACGCCACCGACACGGCCATGGTCATCGACGCGATGGACCTGCTCTACTCCGGGCGCTTCGACGGGTTCTGCATCGTCTCCAGCGACAGCGACTTCACCCGTTTGGCCGCCCGAATCCGCGAGTCCGGCCTGACGGTCTACGGGTTCGGCGAGCGCAAGACGCCCAAGCCGTTCGTCGCCGCCTGCGACAAGTTCGTCTACATCGAGAACCTGGCCTACGCCAAGGACGACGACGTGACGCCCGGTCCCGCGGCCAAACCGGCCCGCGGCGCGTCCGCGGCCAAGCTCCGGAACGACGCGAAGCTCGTGAACCAGCTGCGCAACGCCGTGGAGGCGGCCTCCGACGAGGACGGCTGGGCCCCGCTCGCCAACGTCGGCCACATCATCACCAAGCAGCAGCCGGACTTCGACTCCCGGACCTACGGCCTCGCGAAGCTCAGCGACCTGATGGCCGCGACCGACCTGTTCGACACGCAGAAGCGCAGTCCCGGCGAGGGCAAGCCCCAGGTGCTGTTCGTGCGCGACAAGCGGTACCAGGCGAGCTGACGGAATCTTTGCAATTCCGCCGAGGAATTGGTTGAACCGCGGTCTTTGATTGGTCCTAATAGTGGACCATAAATCAGACTCCGAGGTTGTACATGATTCAACAGAATCGGCGACCGCGCGCATTCGGCGACGAGCTGAGCCGGTGTCACCCCGGTTTTCAGCTGGGAGTATCCGTCCGGTATACGCGCAGCTACGTGCGCCGCCGTCCGGATTTTGGTCTAGGGTACCTGAGGGCTGAGAACGCCGTTTAATACCAGGCACGTGACCGATGTCCAACTGCCACCGGGAGACCATGATGGCGGTATTCCAGCCGTGGTGGAGATCCGGAGAAGCAATATGCTGCAATACTCGCTCGACGCGCCCGATCATGCGAGCATTGCGCTCGTGGGTGACAGACTGGCGGACTCGCCGTTCGTTGGGCGCGATCAGGAGCTGGCGACGATTCTCGGCGCGGTCGACCGTGCCGAGCACGGCGAGTCGAGCCTGTTGCTGATCGGCGGGGAGGCCGGGATCGGCAAGACCAGGCTGATCGAGGAGGCCGGCCGAAGGCTGACCGGCCGCGGCATCTTCTTCGCGGTCGGGGCCTGCGTCGAGTACGGGGTGCACGGCGTGCCGCTGGCGCCGCTCGGTCAACTGCTGCGCGGACTGCTCGACGATCCACGGACGGCAGGGCTCGTCGACGCTCCGTCCGGAGAGCCGCTCGCGGGCCTGCTGCCGGACGCCGATACCCGCAGAGCGCCCGAGCAGGCGTTTCATCCGATCCTCGGCCTGGTCGAGAAGGTCTCCCGGATCGCGGCGGTGGTGCTCATATTCGAGGACGTTCACGACGCGGACAGCGCCACGGCCGCGCTGCTGACCTTCCTCGCCCGATCGCTGCGGGCCGGCGTCGTGCTCATCGCGACCTACCGCACCGACCTGTACCGGCTCAGGCCGCAACTGGCCGGACTGCTGGCCACTCTGGAACGCCAGCGCACGGCTGAGCGCGTCGAGCTCAAGCCCTTCCGGCTGCCGGAAGTGGCCGCGCAGGTGCGCGCGCTGCTCGGTGACGAGGTCGCCCAGGGCGACATGCAGCAGATCTACGGCAGGGGCCAGGGCAACCCGTACTTCACCGAGATGCTCGCTCGGGACCTCGGCCGAAGCGGCCAGACGCTGCCGAGCTCCCTGCGCGAGATGCTGATCAGCCGGGTCTACCGGCTGCCCGAGCCCACGCGCGTCGTTCTGCGCACGCTCGCGGCCGGCGGTATGGAGGTGAGCCACGGCCTGCTGATAAAGGTCTCGGGGCTGTCGAACCAGCAGCTGTCCGACGCTCTGCGGCCGGCAGTGACCGAGGGCATCATCATCCTGACCGCCGAACACACCGGCTACCGATTCCATCACGCGCTCACCCACGAGGCGGTCGAGCAGGACCTCATGCCCGGCGACCTCGTCGTGCTGCACCGCACCTATGCGGAGGCTCTCGAGGAGAGCGGCGTCGGCGCTCTCGACGAGAACGCCTCGGAGATCGCCCGCCACTGGCATGCTGCGCACAACGTGAAGAACGCCTTCCCGGCCCTGGTGCGCGCGGCCGAGGTCGCCGCCTCCCGCTTCGCGTTCGCGGAGGAGCTGCGCATGCTCGAACTCGCACTCGAGCTGTGGTCCATGGTGGATCTGACGGTACGCCCCGCGCAGGAGCAACTGCTGTACCGCGCGGCGGTCGCGGCCGGAAAGGCGGGACAGGACGGTCGCGCGCTACGCCTCACCGACGCAGGCCTCACAAAGCTCGCGCACGACGATGCCGACCTCGGCTTGAAGGCGCGGTTCCTGATCGAGCGCGCCAAGAGCGCCAAGGTGATCGGGCAGGGCGACGGCACCGAGGATCTACGCGCCGCGATCATCATTCTGCTGGCGATCGGCCAGGTGGAGGAAGCCGTCTCCGCCTACGTCATACTCGCGGCCGCGTTGTTCTCGACTTCCCGGTACTCGGAAGCGCTCGTCGTCGTCAACGAAGGGATAGAGCTCGCTCGCCGCGCCGACCGCAAGATCGATGAGATCCACATGCGCAATGTGCTGGGCTGGTGCATGGCAGTCGCCGCGAACGACCCGGATCGTGGCTTCGTGATGCTGCGCCAAGCTCGGCGAGAGGCCGTCGAGCTCGGCGACATCGCGCTGTCGGGGCGTTCCGCGATCAATCTCTCCACGGCACTCAACACCGTCGGCCGCCATGCCGAAGCTCTCGAAGTGGCGCAGGACGCCCTGTTGTCGCTGCGCCTCGGCCTCCCGAGAGCCTACGAGGCGCTGCTGTACATCAACACCGTCGAGGCGCTCGTCCCGCTCGGTCGATGGGACCAGGCCGTCACGATCCTCAACGACGCCATCGAAAGCGATTGCCCAGGTGTCTACGCGGCGGGGATCTGGGGGCTGCTGGCCGACATCGCCTTGTGGCGCGGCCAATACGACGACGCGGCGACGTTCGTGGACCGCGGTTGGCAGACCGGCGGCCGAACCACTGCCGAGGCGCAGTTCATCGTCCCGCTGGCGCGGACGGAAGCGGAGCTCGCACGCGTCAACGGCCGCATCGGGGACGTCCGCCTCGCCCTCCAGCGCATCGCCCAGCTCAGCTGCGCCGACATCACCGCGCTCGACGAATACGTCTGGCCCCTGATCATGACCGTGGCGCAGGCGGAGGCCGACCACGCCGAAACCCAGCGCGCCCAAGGAAGCGAGCCCGACCCGGAAAGCGCCGAATCCATCGTGTATATCCGCGAGCTGGCACCCCGGCAGGCCACGCCTTACCCCTACTCAGCCGTGTGCGCCGCCATCGCCGAAGCCGAATACGCCCGATGGGAGGGCGCTGATACCGACGCGAAGTGGGAGACGGCGCTCACCGTGGCCCACTCCTCCTACACTCCGCCCCACCACGTCGCGTACATCCTCTGGCGCTGCGCCCAGTCGGCCCACAAGACCAAGGCACCGGACCGCGCCGCGGAACTCATGAGTCGGGCCCACTCCGTCGCGCATCACACGGGTATGCGTCCGCTCCTCGAAGCTCTCGACACACTCGCGCACGACACAGACGACCCGGCGGCCGAACCAGCTTCGCCCCCGATGCGCTCCCTGCTGACGCCGCTGACCCAGCGCGAGACGGAGGTGCTCCGGCTCATGGCCGAGGGACTGACCAACGGCCAGATCGGCACCAAGCTGCACATAGCCACGAAGACCGCGAGCACCCACGTCTCGAACATCCTGGTCAAGCTCGGCGCCGCGACGCGCACGGAGGCGGCAGCCGCCGCGCACCGCCTCGACCTTCTCGCTTAGCCGATCCGCGCGGATCTCAGGGAGGTAATACGCGATGGAAGAGCCACGGGACGACGACGGCCATGAGCCTCCGAAACAACCGCGTGCGGCTCTGCGTCACGCCGGGAACCGGTTCGGAAGGATGCGCGACACCGCGGGAACGTCGCTGGTCGCACTGCTTTGCGCGAGTGCGTTCGCTCCCCTGCTCACAACGGCGGGAGTATCGGGTCCGGCCGCGCTCGCCTGGATGGGCATAGCCGGCAACGTCGGCGCCGAGGCCCTCGCCGGTATGGCAAGGCAGGCAGTTGACTCGGTGCGCGGGAACGGGGAAGACGAAGAAGAGATCGACCTCCAAGCGGTCATCGACGAGTTCGCCCTGAACCTCGAAACCGCCTTGAGCCGCGACGACGGCCTCGGGGCCGCGCTGCGTGACGTGACGTCGCAGCTCCTGCGCGAGATGAAGGCCACGAACTCGATCGTGGCGCACCTCGCCGAATCCGAGGCCCTTCACTCCGCGCGGCTGTCCCGCGAACTCGCCGTCCTGGGCCAGCGGTTCAGCGAGTTCGCCTTGGTACAGGAGCAAGCCCACGGCGCCTGCGCGGCGACGGAACAGCTTCGAGAGCAGAACCTCATCCTCGCCGAGATCCGGGACTGCATCAGAGTCCTCAGCTCGGATTCCTAGCCGTCGGGCCGGGCCGTCCCAAGTCGCGGGCGAGGGTTCGGCGTCACGGCGCGGCCAGCAGCGCCTCCAGCGCGCTGGCCTGCGTGCGCCAGTCGCTGACGTTCGGGTTCGTGCTCGAAGTCTGACCGGACCAGCGTTCGCCGAACTCGTTGAGCGTGTCGCGGTCGTTGTTCCACAGGGAGTTGGTCTGAGTGTTGATGAATCCGGTGTACGTGCCGCCGCCGACGGCGTTGTTCAGGGCGCCGAGGTAGCGCATGAAGATGCCCTTGAACTGCTTCTGGTTGTCGTCGCAGGTCGTGGTGAGGCTGTCGCAGGATTCTGTGAGCAGGCCGTTGGAAACCAGCGAGGGCGAGTTCACGGCCGAGTTGGCGAGGTGCTGTGCCTCGCTGAGGTCCGAGGCGTTGCCGGTGGCGTGGTACATCTCGGTGGCGGCGCCGATGGCCAGGCCCTGGTTGTAGCTCCAGACCGTGCCGCCGTTGTTACCGCAAGACGAGCTCAGTCCGTCGTTGACCAGACCGGAGGAGTTGATCATCCCGCTGGCCTGGAACCAGTTCCATGCGGTGGTCGCCTTCGTCAGCCACGACGTGTCGCCGGCGATGCGGTTGTGCAGGGACGCGGTGAGGAGCACGTACAGGCCGTTGGTCACCGCGTTCTTGTACGTGTCCTGCGTGTTCCACCACACGCCGCCGCCGCAACTGCTCGTGTCCCACATGGTGTTGACGTAGTTCATGATGGTGACGGCCTCGTTGAGGTACGTCTGGTTCCCGGTCAGGTCGTACGCGTCGATCCAGGCCAGCGCCCACCATTCGGTGTCGTCGGTGGCGGTGCTGATGAAGTCGCCCTGGATCGGGTCGGTGCTGCGTGTCCCGGCGGGGAACGCGACCTTGTTGACCTGGAAGGTCCGGTCGATGATCCACTTGTACTGCGTATCGCCGGACTGCCGGGTGTAGTCGATGATCGAGATCAGTGCGACGGCGGAGTTCCACCAGCTCGACGGCCACCAGGCGTTGTAGGGGTCGTAGGAGTACATCAGCGCGTCGGCAGCGGCGCTCGTGTGCACGGCGTCGGCGCGCGTCCACGCGGTGCAGCTGCCGTTCTGACCGGTCACGGCCCGGCCGCACGCGCGCACCGCTCCCCCGTAGAGCCGGCCGAGCGTGTCGTCGATGTTCACTTCAATGGTCTGGGTGCCGGTCGCGCCCGACGGCGTGCTCACCCGGCCCTCGGACGATCCGTCCGGCCAGCTCGTGCCGCCATTCCAGGACCGGTCCATCCAGACTTCGTCGCCGGGAGCGCCGCCGGATATCGACGCCCAGGCCATGCCGCTCGAATCGACGTGCAGCGAGATGTCGCGCCCGTCGAGCGTGGTGTCGGGAACCGGCTGATAGTTGCCGGTCGAGCCACTGGCGCTGGCGCCGTCGCAGCGGGCGGAGCACACCTGCGAGTGGACCCAACTCGTGCAGACGACCCCGTTCGCGTCACCGCAGGCGCGCACGACCGCGCGGCGGTGGTTGGAGGGGTCGTACATGTTGTACATCAGGGTTCGTGTACCGGTCCAACCGCTCGGGATCGAGGCCTGGCCGAGCAGTCCGTCCCAGGTGCTCCCGCCGTCCCAGGACCGGTCGATCCACGTCGAGTCGTTCAGGTGGCCGTTGTCGATGCTCGCCCAGGCCATGCCGTCGGCATCGTCGACGTGCAGCTCGATCACGTCCCCGTTCTGGTACACGTTGGGCGTCGGGAACGTCTCGGACTGCGCGAGCGAAGGATCGCGGGTGTCGCAGTACAGCGCGCACACGGTGGTGGCCGCGTTCGCGTGCGGTGCCGCGGCGAGAAGCGGTACGAACGCCACGGCGAACGCGGCGACGATGATCAGGACTTTGCGCACGGATCCGCGCTCACGCCTGGCCGAAGGTGAACCAGTGCACGTTCACGAAGTCGGCGGGTTGGCCGCTGGTGAAGACGAGGTAGACGGTGTGTTTGCCGGTGGTGGTGGTGATGTTGGCGGGTATGGTTTGCCAGTTTTGCCAGCCGCCGGTGTTGCCGATGGCGAAGCTGCCCAGCGGCGTGGCGGTGGGGCTGTCGAGGGCTACCTGGACGAGGCCGCTGACGCCTGCGGCGGCGCCGGAGGCGACGCGTGCCTTGAACTGGGTGGCGCCGGTGGTCCCGAAGTCGATGTTGTTGTAGGCGAGCCAGTCGCCGTTGGCGATCCAGCCGACGTCCTGTCCGCCGCCTGCATCCGTGGTGGTTTCGGTCTGAGTGCCGTTGTGTCCGGTGTAGCTCGCGGCTTGGATCGTGGTGTACGCGCTCACGGTCCCCCCGGTGCCGCCGCCGGAGGTGGCTGTGGCGGTGGCGGTGGGGGTGGGTCCGCCGCCTGCGGTGGCGGTGCCGCCGCCGACGGCGATGGTGAGCAGGGTGGGGTTGGGGTCGGCGACGAACCCGGATTGGTCGATGCCGCCGTTGGGGGTGACGTCGTCGTAGGGGAAGGCGTAGCCGCGGCCGTCGAGGTTGGCGGCGTGCACGATCCGCGCGTAGTGGTTGGTGACCGAGTTCTGGTAGAAGTTCGCCGGGTTCTCGCCGTCGGGCTGGTCGGTGTCGGTCAGCAGGGTGGTGCGGTTGAACGCGGCGCTGATCCGGGCGACCAACGGGCCACGTTCCCCGGAGGTGTCGGCGAACGGCCCGGTCGAGCAGGAGAAGATGTCCGCCGCCGTGGGCTGCGCGAACCCGGCCACACCCGGGAAGTTCAGCGTCCCACCCGACACCGTGCCGGCGACCGACCCCCACGAGGCCTGGGTGTCCACCGTCAACGCCTGGCTCGAGTATTTGGACCACACCTGGTCGACGTACGGCTGGAAGTAGCCGGAGAACAACGCCGAGTTGCGTACGATCCCGTTGTTCGGGCTCAAAGCGCGCAGATTGCTGCCGCCGGAGGTGACCACGAGTTGGTCCCAGCCGGCGCCGTCCGCATTGTGTTGCGCGATCAGGTTCGAGCACACCGTGTTCAGCCCCGACGCCGGCATCCCGGACACGGTCTGCACACTGCCGGAGGAGTTCGTCAGCGCGAGGGACACCGGGATCGAGACGAAGTCGACGTAGCTGATGTTCACGTAGATCTGCGAGGCGTTGAACGTGAACTCGCAAAAATCCCACCGGATGTCGATGTTCGGGTCCGACGGGTTGCTCACCGACGGCTCGACCAACGCCGGACCCGGATTGAGCAGGAACGTGATCGGCGCACCGACCGAGAACCAGATCCGACCCCCCGCGATCTGCGGAATCGTGATCGACGTCGTCGAACCCGGCCCACCCAACGCGATCGCACAATTCGCCCCCAACCCCGCACCCGGGCCGCTCGGCGACGAGGGGTAGTACACCGTGTGCCCGTCGGACTCCAGCAGCATCAGCGCGTTGCCGTTGTTCACCGCCAAACCGGTCACATACGCGTACACCGCACTCGACGACGTCGTGTTCTGAATATCGATCTGCAACGACCCCGGCGTCGCCGAGGCACCCGCGAGCAGCGCCCCGCTGCCTATGCCCAGCGCCGAACCACCGACTACCACGGCCGACGCCGACAAAAACTTCCTACGACTGATCATGGGTATGGCACTCCCTCGTGCACGGTGCGCGGATATGTGGGTGGTGCGCTGCCGCTGCCGGAAACGTTTCCGATACGCCGACTGGCTCAGAGTATGGAAAGGTCTAGGCCATCCGTCAACCGCCTCCGCGCAGGCAATTCATGGCGACGTGAACATCGATCAACAAAACACCCCGCATGTTGACGGAATCGAACGGCCGCCGTAGCTTCCCTCCTCGAACAGTCGACGATCCGCCCTCATCCCGGCGTCCACCGTGCCGCTACCACGCTCGGCGCGGATCAATGTACATATACCCACTCCAAGAAGGCAATGCCATGGCTTCATATCGTCGTGCCCGTATGGCGGCCGCGCTCGCTGCCGCGCGCTCCTGGATCAGGCACCGGCTGCGGCGCCGGACCGCCGTCTCGCTCGGCGCCGCCGCGGTGCTGGTACTCGGCGTACTCATAGCCGTGCCCGGCGCCGCTTCGGCCGCCTCCCCCTCGCTGCCCTGCGACATCTACGCCGCCGACGGCACCTCGTGCGTCGCGGCGCACAGCACCGTGCGCGCGCTCTACACCTCGTACAACGGGCCGCTCTACCAGATCAGGCGCGCTTCCGACGGCGCCACCACGGACATCGGACTGCTGTCAGCTGGCGGATATGCCAACTCTGATGCACAGGACGTGTTCTGCGCAGATACCGCCTGTACGATCACGAAGATCTACGACCAGTCGCCGAAACATAACGACCTCGTCATCGAGGGCGGGGGCGGCGCCAACCACAACGGCGACGTGCCGGCGAACCCCAACGCGGCGCACGTGATCGTCGGGGGCCAGAAGGTCTACGGCCTGTACGTGGGTCCCGGCGTCGGCTATCGCGACGACAACACCAGCGGCATACCCGTCGGCGGCCAGGCCCAAGGCGCGTACATGGTCGCCAGCGGCACGCACGTCAACAGCGGCTGCTGCTTCGACTACGGCAACGCCGAGGTCAACAACGACGACAACGGCAACGGCCACATGGAGGCCGTCAACCTCGGCACCACCTGCTGGTCCTCGCCGTGCACCGGCAGCGGCCCATGGGTCGCGGGCGACCTGGAGAACGGCCTCTACCAGGGCGCCGGCGCCGATCCGGCGAACGCCGGAAACAACAGCCAGTTCGTCACCGCGATGCTCAAGAGCGACAACCAGACCACCTTCGAGATCGAGGGCGGCAACGCGCAATCCGGCTCGCTCAACACCTGGTACAACGGCGCGCTTCCGTCCGGCGGCTACACGCCGATGTCCCTGGAGGGCGCCATCGTCCTGGGCACCGGCGGCGACAACAGCAACGCTTCGATGGGCACCTTCTTCGAGGGCGTGGTCACCTCCGGCAAGCCGACCGACGCGGCGGACCAGGCCGTTCAGGCCGACATCGTCGCCGCCGGATACTCCGGCAACAGCGGCGGCAGCCCGCAGGCCTCCGGCAACACCATCACTCTTCCCGGCGGCCAGTGCGTGGACGTCGACGGCGACGACACCGGCGCCGACTTGACCCACGTACAACTCTGGGGCTGCCAGTCCTACGCCATCGACCAGCACTGGACACACAACTCGGACGGCTCGCTCGAAACCCTCGGCCGCTGCCTGGACATCGACGGCGACGGCACCGCAGTCGGCACGAAGGTGGAGCTCTGGGACTGCAATGGCGTCGGCGGCCAGAAGTGGATCCAGCAGAGCAACGGATCGCTGCTCAACCCGCAATCAGGACTCTGCCTGGATGACCCGGGCGCCAACACCGCCAACGGCACCCAACTGCAGATCTACACCTGCAACAGCACCCCGGCGCAGGCCTTCTCGGTCAACGGCGGCGGCACCATCGACGCTCCGGGCAGCCAGTGCGTGGACGTCGCCGGCGACGACAACGGCGTCAACCTTACGAACGTCCAACTGTGGAACTGCCAGCCCTATGCCGCCGACCAGCACTGGTACCACAACTCCAATGGCTCATTGGAAACCCTCGGCCGCTGCCTGGACATCGACGGCAACGGCACCGCCGTCGGGACCAAGGTAGAGCTCTACGACTGCAACGGCGTGGGCGGCCAGGTCTGGCAGCAGCAGAGCAACGGATCGCTGCTCAACCCGCAATCAGGCCTCTGCCTCGACGACCCCGGCGCCAACACCGCCAACGGCACCCAGCTGCAGATCAGCACCTGCAACGGCAGCGCCGAGCAGAAGTTCGCGCTCGGCTAGCGTTCCAACGCCGAACTGGTGGGCATCCGCGAGGCCGCGGGTGCCCACCAGCGCTGCTGACTTGGTGCGACGACTCCTAGTCGTCCTACTCGTCCTACTGGTGCAGGAACGTCTCGGAGAAACTGGTGCCGCTGGAGCCGAGCGCGCTGGTGCGCGCCTCGTAGGTGCCGTTCGAGCTCGGGTCGAGCGCGGTCGGGCTGAAGGACCCCAGGGAGGAGCCGTTGATGGTGGCCGAGGAGAAGTTGAGCGTGCCGAAGTTGGGGTACGACCCGGTCGGCGACTCGATGATGACCTCGGCGCTGGCCCGCGACGCGGAGAGGGACTTGGACGTGGTGTAGGTCCAGCCGCGCGTGGAGTCGGTGAGCTTCAGGGTGTACTTGCGGCTCCCGGCGTAGGTCACCGAGGCGGAGATCTTGTCGCCGGCCGACGCCGGGTACGTGCTGGTGTTGAGGTAGACCGGGTTCGCCGGGTACATCTCGTACCAGGGCTCGTCCACCGGGCTGCCGCTGGAGCAGTCGGTCGCCACCCCGGTCTGCTCGACGGTGGAGGTGCCGTACCCGTCGATGCCGACCCAGGGGGCGTA
>NZ_DASZKT010000167.1:0-39794 GCF_035552695.1 Actinospica sp. | reverse complement strand
TGCGGGGGTGGTCAGGGGGATGTGATCGATGCCATCTCGCTCCAGAACGCCGACCGGAACGCCGTCTACGAACACGTGGGCACGATCGCGGAGGCCTTCCAGCGTGAGCGGCTCGGGCGTCGTGCGCGGTCCGGGCACGTGCGTGCGGTAGACGGCGAGTCCGTAGTCGTGTCCGACCTCTTCGAAACTCAGCGGCGTCGCGGAGTGGACGGTGCCGCGAGTGAGCGCGTCCACGCAGGCGAGAAGCGGAAGGCGGTCGGATAGCGCGACTTCGGAATCGGGCAGACGTGTCGCGCCGACTTCAGGCATCGGAGGCAGCTCGGCGTATCTGCCGAGTACTTCGCGGAAGGCCCAGTACTTGGCGGACGGGCGGCCGTCCTCGGTCAGCGGCGCGTCGTAGTCGTACGAGGTGACGTCCGCCAGGTAGCCGCCGTGCGCGGGATCGTGGTTGGCGCCCGCGTAGAAGCCGAAGCTCGTCCCGCCGTGGGCCATGTACAGGTTGACCGATCCGCCACGGGCGAGCATGGTGTCGAGGATCTTGGCCGCATCGTCGGCATCGCGCGTATGGTGCTCGAGGCCGAAGTGGTCGAACCAGCCGTTCCAGAACTCCATGCAGAACTCGGACTCGCCCGGCCGAAGCCGGCTGAGCAGCTCGTACGCCTCAGCCGGACCACTTCCGAAGTTGAGCGCGACGCGGATGCCCGGGAGCGTGCCCGCGGTGAGCATCAACTCGGTCGGGCCGTCGGAAGTGATGAGCGGTACATCGATTCCGCGGCGTACCAGACCGTCGGCCAGATGGCGCAGGTACGCGGCGTCGGAGCCGTAAGAGCCGTACTCGTTCTCGACCTGAACCATGATCACATTCCCGCCGCGCGTCGCCTGGTGGGCGGCGAGCCGCGGAATCAGCTCGTCGAACCACGCGTCGACCGGGGCCAGATAGCGCGGATCGGCGCAGCGCAGCGGGATTTCGGCCTCGGCACGCAGCCAGGCGGGCAGGCCGCCGTTCTCCCATTCGGCGCAGATGTACGGCCCGGGACGCACGATCGCGCGCAGCCCGCAGTCGGCAGCGGTGCGCAGGAAGCCTTCGAGGTCGGCGAGCCCGGAGAAGTCGTAGACACCGGGCCTCGGCTCGTGCAGGTTCCACGGGACGTAGGTCTCGATCGTGTCCAGGCCCATGGCGCGCAGCAGCGTCAGCCGCTCCCGCCACTGCTGGGGCTGAACGCGGAAGTAGTGGATCGCGCCGGACAGAATCGGCTTCGGTCCCCCGGACAATGGGTCCCCCTACAAGCGGTGTATCGATACACGGTGAGTCGGTGAATGGTGAATCGATGCACCATTATCTACACGGCGTCAAGATCGGCTAGTTCATCGTGCTGATCCCTAGTCTGGTCGTGCGCGCGTCGACGCTTCGCGCACGGCCCTGGGCGGGGCCCCGAGCGTGCGCCGACAGGCCTTGTTGAACGCCTGAAGATCCGGGATGCCGACCGTCGCGGCGATTGACGCGATCGGCAGGGTCGAGGCGGTGAGCAGGTGGTGGGCCCGCTTCATTCGGCGCTCCCTGATATAACCGACCACCGTGCCACCGAACTGCGCCGCGAACAGCCTGGTGAGGTGGTTGTGGGACAGGCCGCAGTGGCGCGCGAGCGCGGCGACGCTCAGCGGGTCGGCCAGGTGCTCCTCGATGTACTCGGCCGCCGCCTCGACCGCCGGATGCCTGCGCGGCCTCGTGGCCTCGGCCGACAGCCCGGCCACCGTCCACAACACGGACCAGACGTGTGCCGCGGCCTGCCGGGATTCACCGTGGAGCTGCCCGCTCACCGCCCGCCGGAGTAAGCCTTCGAGTTCGGGCTTCGCGGGACCGGCGTCCTGCAGCACCGGTATGGCGCGCAGGTGGTCGCCTCCGCCGCCGATCGGACGGAAGTGCACGTAGAGGTGCGTGGAACGACCGCGGTACCAGTAGTCGACGACGCTTCCCGGTGGAGCGAGGCTCACGGTTCCGGGAGCCAAGCGCATTGCGATCCCGTCGACCGCGTAGTCGGCGCTGTAGTCGTACACGTGCAGCTGCCACAGGTTCGGCAGACGGAAGCGATCATGGTCCGAAACGACGCCGTGCACTCCGACGCCGATCGCGGCGATGTGCGGTGGTTGATGCAGCGGCAAGGTGAGCGGCATGGTCGGCGCC
The DNA here is from genome assembly GCF_035552695.1 of Actinospica sp. Classification (NCBI taxonomy): domain Bacteria; kingdom Bacillati; phylum Actinomycetota; class Actinomycetes; order Catenulisporales; family Actinospicaceae; genus Actinospica; species Actinospica sp. Next base: position 37,612 of record NZ_DASZKT010000167.1, on the reverse strand, counting down.
ATGGTGAAAACGTACCAACCACGGTGAGCGCAGCCAATCCGCCGCCTGGGCCCTCGCTTCTACGGTTGCACTGTCTGAACCACCGCTTGCCTGAACGACCGCCCGCCTGAACCACCGCCACATGGATCGAGGTCACGATGACGATGCAGCCCTGGTTCCCCGACGCGAAGCTGGGGATCTTCATTCACTACGGGATCTACGCCGTGGACGGCGTTCCCGAGTCCTGGTCCCTGTTCAGCGGCCAGGTCTCGCACGAGGACTATATGCGGCAGCTCGACGGGTTCACCGCAGCCGCGTACGACCCGGACGCGTGGGCCGACCTGTTCGCGCGCGCCGGAGCCCGATACGCGGTTCTGACGTCGAAGCACCACGACGGCGTCGCGCTCTGGGACGCTCCGCACAGCGCGTACGACGTCGTGAAGAGCACGCCGGCCGGACGCGATCTGCTCGGGCCGTTCGCGGCGGCGTTGCGCGAGCAGGGGTTGAAGGTCGGCTTCTACTTCTCGCACATCGATTGGAACCACCCCGACTACCCGACGGTCGGCAACGACGACGATCCGGACGGGCGATCGAGGGGATGGAACGCGTACGCCCACGCGCCGCGCGGCCAGGAGGATCCCGCGCGTTGGGAACGGTTCCGCGAGCAGTACCACGCGCAGGTGTACGACCTGATCGACCGCTATCGTCCGGATCTGCTGTGGTTCGACGGCGAGTGGGAGCGTTCCGACGCGCAGTGGGGTGCGAAAGAACTCGGCGACGGCATTCTGCGGATGAATCCGGCCACGGTCATCAACGGCCGTCTGCGCACGCACGCCGATTACGCCACTCCCGAGCAGGCGCTGCCGTTCGCCGCACCGGACGGGCCGTGGGAGCTGTGCCTGACGATCAACGACTCGTGGGGCTTTCAGCATCGGGATACGAACTGGAAGAGCGCGCGGCAGATCGTGCGCTACTTCGCCGAGACCATCGGCATGGGCGGCAACCTGCTGCTGGATGTCGGGCCGCGGGCGGACGGCTCGATCCCGGCCGAGGCGGTCGAGCGGGTCGAGGCGCTCGGCGCGTGGATCGAGAAGCACGCCGAGGCCGTGTATGGCACCGGTGCCGGGCTGCCCGCGGGGCATCACTACGGACCGTCCACGATCTCCGCCGATCGCCGGACCATCTACCTGATCTGCGTCGACGACCCGCGCGGGCACCTCGCGGTACGCGGCTTGAAGAACGTGGTCCGGCGGGTGCGCGTCGTCGGCGGCAGCGGCACGGAGCTGGCCTTCCGGAAGTCCGATGCGCCGGACGACGTTCCTGACCACATGTGGATCGAGGCGCCGACGGCCGCGGATCTCGACGTGTCGGCGACCGTCATCGCGATCGAACTCGACGGCGAACTCGATCTGTACACGGGGGCCGGGCGCGACTGATCTCGATCGCCCGCCGCCGATCGCCCGTCGCCGATCGTTTTCCGATCGCTGTGCGCTCATGGTCGGTTAAGCTGACCCGAGCGCCCGCGGCGGGCGGGGAGCGGAGAGGCCGGCGGTGGGCGGGAAGATCGAGAGCAGGCATCAGCGCATACTGCAGCTCGTGCGGGAGCGCGGCACCATCAGGGTGACCGAACTGGCCGAGGAGCTGGGCGTTTCGCAGGTGACGCTGCGTCGGGACGTGGCGGCGCTCGAATCGGTCGGGCAGTTGCGGCGGGTGCAGGGCTCGGTGTCTTGGCCGACTGCTCCGCTGAGCGCGCGTGATGCCCGGCTGGCGCGGGCGCCGCGCGTCGCGGCACCGCGCGGGTTGACGATCGGCATGGTCGTGCCCACCGGCGACCGGTATTACCGGCTCGTCCTGCAGGGAGCCAGGGAGGCCGCGCTCGCGACGGGGGCGCGGCTGCGGATCGCGATCACGGAGTACACCGCCGAGCGTGATCTGCCGCTGATCGACCGGCTGCTCGGCGCCGGGGTCGACGGGCTGCTGCTGACGCCGTCCTGGAGCGCCGACGGTCCCACCTTCGAGGAGTGCGCGCCGTTCGCCGAACTGCCGGTGCCCGTCGTGCTCGTCGAGCGGCGGGTTCCGCTCGGGCTGCCCGGCGCCCATCTGGACCGGATCTGCTCCGATCACGCGGCGGGCGCGGCGTTGGGCGTCGAGCATCTTGCCGCACTCGGGCACGAGCGGATCGCGCTGCTCGCACGGCAGTCGCACACGATGCCGCACCTGCTGCGCGGCTACCACGCCGCCACGGCCGCATTCGGCCTTCCCGACCTCGCTTTCACTCCCCCGATCAGCGCCGCCGTCGGGATGGACCCGCCGGACGGAATGGAGTCGCAGACGAACCGGCTGCTCAGCCTGGTCGAGAACGGTGAGATCGACGCGGCGATCGTGCACACCGACGCCGACGCGATCAATCTCATCCGTAGGCTCCAGGCGCTCGGCCTGACGGTCCCTCAGGACATCGCGCTGGTCAGCTACGACGACGAACTGTCCGAGGTCTCCGACGTCGAGCTGAGCGCGCTGGCCCCGGCGAAGCGTGCGCTCGGCCGCGGGGCCGTGAACCTGCTGCTACGGCGGCTGGCCGAGCCGACGGCCCGCGTCACCCGGACCGAGCTCGAGCCGGAGCTCGTGGTGCGCGACTCGTGCGGGGCCACGTTGCGGTCTCCGCGACAGCCTTCGCGCAGAAAATGAACGAATTCTGATCGAAAGTTCGCTATCCGTTGACGGACGGATTCCGCTCACCCAGGATGAGCGACCAGCGGGGCCGCGGGGCGGCCCGCCAGCTCTGACCGTGAATATACGGTAGCTCATCACTACTTCCGCCCGACCCCCACTCGGGCGCGCGAACGGAGTCCGTCTCATGTCACACCCGAGGAAGCGTGTCGGCAGAAAGACCGCTGCTGTGTGTATCGCCGCCGCGACTCTCCTGGCCACTGCCGCCTGCTCCAGTTCCGGCGCATCGACCGGCGGCGACGCCGCACCGGCCGCCGCGGCCGCGACGTACACCGGCAGCGCCGTGGTGAACCTCTCCTACTGGTCCTGGACGCTCAACTCGCAGGCGGTGGTCGACGCGTTCAACGCGACCCACCCGAACATCCACGTTACCTACACGCATACCGTCAACGGCCCGAACGGCTACTCAAAGCTCTTCGACGCCTTCAAGGCCGGCGACGGTCCGGACGTGTTCAACTGCGAGTACGACATGCTGCCCGAGTTCGTCTCGCAAGGGCTCACGGCGAACCTGACCTCGTACATAGACGCCAAGACGCAGTCCGCGCTCGGCTCGGCGCTGCCGCTGACGACGCTCGGTGGCAGCACCTGGGCGGTACCGATCGACATCGAGCCGGCCGAACTGTGGTACCGCGCCGACCTGTTCAAGAAGTACGACCTGGCGGTGCCGACCACCTGGGCGCAGTTCCAGTCCGAGGCCCGGCAACTGGCGACGGTGGATCCCGGCGCGAAGCTCGGCGCGATCCCGATCGACGACCCGCTCTGGCTGGCGGCGCTGTCCGAGCAGGCCGGTGCCCAGTGGTACTCGACGTCCGGCGACTCCTGGAAGGTCAACCTGACCGACGCGGCCAGCGAGAAGGTCGCCTCCTACTGGCAGAGCCTGGCCGACAAGAAGCTGGTGCTCACAGTCACCTCGAGCTCGCCGTCGTACGGACAGGCCTACAGCAACGGCACCGTGCTCACCCAGATCGAGCCGCCGTACGAGGGCGCGTACATCAAGTCGGGCTATCCGAACGAGGCGGGCGACTGGGCGGTCGCACCGCTGCCGAATTGGAGCGGGGCCGCGACGGACGGCTCCGAGGGCGGTTCCAGCAGCGTGGTCGACAAGAACACGAAGAACCTCGCGGCGGCGGCCGAGTTCGCCGAGTGGCTCTCCACCAGCCCGCAGGCGCTGACGACCCGGATGCAGGGCGGGAAGTCCACCAGCCTGCCCGTCGACGCGAGTGCCGCGAAGGCGCCGGAGACCGCGTTCGACACCAGCTACTTCTACCAGCACCAGAACGTGTTCGACTTGGCGAACGCGGCGGCCGGCACGGTCTCGAAGTCCTGGATCTGGGGTCCGGAGGTGCCCGGCGTCGACACCGCCATGGCGACGCCGCTCGGCAAGGTCGGTTCGGGCGGGCAGTTGTCCGCCATGCTGTCCACCGGCCAGGGCGCGGCGCTGCGGCTGATGAAGAACGCCGGCCTGTCGGCCTCCGCGGGCTGAGGCGGCCATGGCGATCTCCTCAGCCGCCGTCCGGCGTCCGTCCCTCGGGGCGGATGCCGGGCGGGCGCCGCGCGGACGAGGCCACGGCCGTGCCGCCGCGATCCTGATGTCCCCCTTCTTCCTGCTGTTCACGGCCGTGACGCTGGCCCCGATCGGCTACGCGGTCTACCTGAGCCTGTACCGCACCGAGCGTTCGGGTCTCGGCTTCGGCGGCGCCTCCAACGTGTTCGTCGGGCTCGGCAACTACGGCAGGGCCCTGGGCGACTCCGTCTACCGGCTCGGGTTCCTGCACGTGGTCGAGTACGGCGTCATCTACGTGCCGACGATGCTGGCCGCCGCGATCGCCGGGGCGCTGCTGCTCGACAGCAGCCTGGCCAGGGCCTCACGGCTGTGCCAACTGCTGTACTTCATGCCCAGCCAGGTGCCCGGCATCCTGGCCGCGCTCATCTGGCTCTACCTCTACACCCCGCACGTCAGCCCGGTCATCAGCCTGCTGACGCACGTGGGCGCCACCCCGAACCTCGGCCAGACCGGCTGGCTGCTGCCGGCCATGGCGAACGTCGCGATCTGGCAGTACACCGGCTACAACATCGTCATCTGCTACGCCGCGCTCAAGGCGGTCCCGCGCGAGCTGATCGAGGCCTCCAGGGTCGACGGGGCGAGTGAGCTTCGCACGGCGCTCAGCATCAAGCTGCCGCTGATCGGGCCCGCCGCGACACTCGCCGGACTGATGACGATGGTCGGCGTGCTGCAACTGTTCACCGAGCCGCTGGTGCTCAACAGCATCGCGCCCGGGTCGATCGGCGCGCAGTGGAGTCCGAACCTCTACATCTTCAACGCGGCCTTCACCAACGACGACTTCGCGACCGCCGCGGCGGGATCGATCCTGTTGGCGCTGATCTCGGGCGCGCTGTCCTTCGTCGTCATCCGCGTCACCCGACGGTGGAGGGAGATCTCGTGAGCACCGAAACCCTCGAACGTGCCCGGACTTCGGCGCCCGGCAAGCCGCGCGCGACCGGCCGGCCACGGGGCACCTCCCGCCTGACGTCGAAGGCGACGGTCAACGCCGTGCTCCTGTTCGGCGTGCTGTACACGATGCTCCCGATGGCCTTCGTCGTCCTCGCTTCGCTCAAGTCCCCGGCGGGCCTGATCAGCGGCGACGTGTTCTCGCTGCACGACCTCGGACCGACTTCGAATTTCAGCGGGCTGGTCCACACGGACGGCGGCATCTTCTTCCGCTGGTACCTGAACTCCATCCTCTACGCCGGAGTGGGCGCGATCGTCACCGGGCTGGTCTGCGTCGCGGCGGGATACGCGTTCGACAAATACTCGTTCCGCGGCAAGGAGAGGCTCTACGCCCTCGTCCTGCTCGGCGTCCTCGTCCCCGGCACGGCCACGACGCTGCCGCTCTACCTGCTCGCCAACAAGGCGCACCTGGACAACACGATCTGGGCCGTGCTGATCCCGAGCTTCGTCAGCCCGTTCGGGGTATTCCTGGCCCGCGTGTTCAGCCAGTCGTACGTGCCGAACGAGATCCTCGAGGCCGCGCGCATCGACGGCGCCGGCGACCTGGGCGTGTTCCGTTCGATCGCGCTGCCGTTGCTCGGCCCCGGATTCGCCACGATCGCGCTGTTCCAGTTCTCGGCGATCTGGAACGGCTTCTACCTGCCGTACGTGATGCTCAACAACCAGAAGCTCTACCCGGTCAGCCTCGGCCTGTACATCTGGAGCAGCCAGATCAGCACCGACGACCCGACCATGCTCGGCCAGGTGATGACCGGCAGCGCCCTGACGATCATCCCGATCATCGTGCTGTTCATCTGCCTCCAGCGGTACTGGCGCTCCGGACTCACCGCCGGCGCCCTCAAATAACGCCCGTCGAATAACGCGACTCCGATCGAAAGCGCGATACCCCCATGCCTGAATCGCCCCGCATCCTCGCGGTCCTCAGCCCGAACGTGCCGTTCGACGACCTCTTCGACGCCGCCGCATGCACTCGGATCGAGTCCGTCGCGCGGTGGAAGACGCCGGGCCGGGCTTACGGCGCCGAGGACATTCCAGGGCAGGAACTCGCCGAGGCGGACGTCATCCTCGGCGGCTGGGGGATGCCCGTGCTCGACGACGCGTTCCTCGACCGCGCGCCGAATCTGCGGGCCGTGATCTACGCGGCCGGATCGGTCAAGCACTTCGTCACCGATGCGGTGTGGCGGCGCGGGATCCAGGTCTCGACCAGCGCCTGGGCCAACGCGCTGCCGGTGGCCGAGTACACCGTCGCCGCGATCCTGTTCACCGGGAAGAACGCCTTCGGCCTGCGCGAGCACTACCGCGACGCACGCTCCGAGGACGGTCTGCGCTCGGAATTCCGGCGCATCGGCAACTATCGCAGCACCGTGGGAATCATCGGGGCCTCGCGGATCGGTCGACGTGTGCTGACACTGCTTCGCGAATTCGACCTCGAAGTCCTGCTCTACGACCCCTTCGTCACCACCGAGGAAGCCACCGAACTCGGGGCGCGCAAGGTGGAGCTCGATGAACTGTGCGCGACGTGCGGCGTCGTCTCGATCCACGCTCCCGAACTGCCCTCGACCCGGCACCTGCTGGATGCGCGCAGGCTCGAACTCCTGCGCGACGGAGCGACGCTGATCAACACCGCGCGCGGATCCCTCGTGGATACCGACGCGCTGATCGCGCAACTGACGTCCGGTCGGCTGAACGCGGTTCTGGACGTCGTCGAGCCCATGCCCGCCGACGGCTCGCCGCTCTTCACGCTGCCGAACGTCTTCCTCACTCCGCACGTGGCCGGATCATTCGGCCGTGAACTGCACCGACTCGGCGACAGTGCCGTCGCCGAGCTTGAGCGCTACGCCTCCGGACAAGAGCTCGCCCACGCCGTGAGCCGCCGCGAACTCACCCGGAGCGCCTGACGAAAAGGAGGACCCTCAATTGTCCCCGTCAAGATCAGTTCCCCTCTCCCGCCGACGCTTCCTGTACGGCACCGGAGCCGCCGGTGTCGGCGCCGCACTCGCCGGGCACGCGTTGCCCGCCGCCGCGGCGGCGACGTCCACGGACGACTTCGCCACGATCCGCTCCCAGTGGGCCACGGTCATCGCGGGACCGACGATCGATCCGACGAACAGCGCGTACGCCACCGCACTCGCCAACCTCGACACCCAGGCCGGCGCAGCCCTCGCGGTACTCGAATCCTCGCCGACCACGGCGCTGTTCAGCGACCTGCCGCTCGGTTCGAACTCCGCCAACCTCACGGCGAGCCTGAGCCGCCTGGAATCCCTCGCGATCGCGTACGTGACTCAGGGGACGAACCACACCGGCGACGCGACGGTGCTCGAAGCGGTCCTCGCCGGACTCGACTACATCGCCACAGGTCCCTACGCGCCGGGCACCAAGCCGTACGGCAACTGGTGGGACTGGCAGATCGGCTCCAGCCAGGCGCTGGTGGACACGGCGAACCTCGTCCACTCCTCGCTGTCCGCGACGCAGATCGCGAACTACTGCGCGTCGGTGGACTCGTTCGTGCCCGACCCCACGCTGTCGCTGATCGTGAGCAACGGCAAGTACTACACGTCCACCGGAGCGAACCGGCTCGACGAGTGCCGTGCGGTGATCGTGCGCGGAGCGCTCGCCGCAGACGCGGCGAAGGTCGCCCAAGGCGCCGCGGGCATCTCCGACACGCTTCCGTTCGTCACCAGCGGCGACGGGCTGTACGCCGACGGCTCATGGATTCAGCACACGTATATCGCCTACACCGGCACGTACGGAGCGATCTGGTTCGGCGACCTCGTCAAGCTGATGGGCGCGCTCGCCGGAACCACGTATCAGATCACGGACCCGAACGTCGCGAACGTGTTCTTCGCGGCCACGAACGCCTTCGCGCCGCTCATCTACAACGGCCTGATGCTGGACGCCGTGCGCGGCCGCGCCGTCGCCCGCTCGACCGAACCCGACAACTCGGACGGGTTCGCCGCCATCCGCGACATGATCATGCTGGCTCCCGCCGCCACCGCCGAACTCGAAGTCGAACTCAAGAGCAAGGCCAAGGGATGGTTGCTGCGCTCGCCGTCTCAGATCAGCGCCAACACCTCGGTGGTGAACGTCGCGTACGCCGAGCAGATCCTGAGCGACTCGTCCATTCCCGCCGCGCCGGAGCCGACCGGCCACTGCCTGTTCTCGAGCATGGCCCGCGCCGTGCACCGACGCCCCGGCTGGGCGCTCGCGCTGAGCCTGTCCTCCGACCGGATCGCCTACTACGAGACCGACGGCGGCTCCAACCTGCACGGTTGGCACGCCGGCTCCGGGATGACCTACATGTACGTGAACGACGACAACACGCAGTACAACGACGCGTACTGGCCGACCGTCGACCCGTACCGCTTGCCGGGCACCACCACCTCGCAACTGCCGCTGACCAACGGCGAGGGCGGCGCGTACGGCGGAACGCGGCCCGCGAACACGTTCGCCGGCGGCGCCACCGACGGGGAATACGCGGCGATCGGCCACGACCTGCGCGGCCCCTGGTCGACGCTCACCGCGAAGAAGTCGTGGTTCTGCTTCGACGACGCCTTCGTCTGCCTCGGCGCCGGCATCACGTCCTCCGACGGCTACGAGGTCGACAGCATCATCGACAACCGCAATCTCGGCGCGGACGGCAGCAATGCCCTGACGGTCGATGGCGTGCCGCAGAGCAGTACCGCGGGGTGGACGAAGACGTTCACCGGCGCGCGCTGGGCGTACCTCGAAGGCGTCGGAGGATACGTCTTCCCAGGCGGCCGCGATGTCACGGCGCTTCGGGAGACGCGCTCCGGCGCGTGGCACGACATCAACACCGGCGACACGACCACCGAGAACACGCGCAACTACGTCACGCTCTACGCCGACCACGGCATCGACCCGACGAACGCCTCGTATGCGTACGCGCTGATGCCGGGCGCCCGCCGAACCGAGGTGCTCGCCCGCTCCGTCGACCGAGGCTGGCTCCAGATCCTGGCCAACACCGCCGCCGCGCAGGCCGTGGCCGTACGCCCGCTCGGCGTCACCGCCGCGAACTTCTACACCGCAGGCACCGCCGGAACGCTGAGCGCGACCGGCGCCGCCAGCATCCTGATCCGCGAGCACGGCGACGGAACCGCCACCGTCTGCGTTGCGGACCCGACGAGCACTGCCGCCACTTCCCTGATCGTCACCTGGGACCGACCCGTTCGTGCCGTCATCGCCCAGCCGGGCACGCTGACCGCGGCCGCCACCGGCCGTTCGCTCCAACTCACCTTCGGCGACCTGGCCGCCACCGCAGGAGCCACCCAGCAGGTCACCGTCGCCCTGGACTGATCCGCACCGAATCGAACCGACCCCACCTGACACCTATTGGCAAAGGAGCCAATATGCGTCGCGCTTTAGCCCTCATCCTGACCGCAACCGCTCTCACCGCGGGCGCCGTGGGCACCGCCGAACACCCCGCCCACGCAGCCTCGTTCGCCGTCTACTTCGCCAATGACGAACACGAATCCGCCGCCGACATCGAGCAGTACGGCGCCGCCGATTCCGCCACCGTGTACGACGACTGGAGCCTGAGCTGCTCGACCACGGGCTGCAGCAACGTCCCGAGCCAGTCCGTGTTCGAATCGAAGGTCCAGGACTACGTCAGCCTCGACAAGTCCGGGTCCACGCACCCGATCACGCTCGACTTCGAGAACATACTGCCCGTCAGTGCCACCTCCACCGCCCAGGCCGCCCAAGAGGTCAGCCTGTGGCACGAGCTGATCACCTGGGCCCACGACGCAGAACCGTCCGCCCCGATCGGCATGTACTCGTATGACTGGAACAGCGCCTACGCGTCGTACACCGCCGAGCTCTACGCGAGCGGGTACCTGGATTACTTTGCTCCCTCCATGTACAACCGCTGGTCGAGCACGAGCACCTGGGCGAGCGAGCTGTCCACCGCGGTCTCGAACGACCACTCCATCGACTCGGCACTGCCGATCTATCCGTACGTCGAAGCGATCTGGGACGACGGCAGCAGCGGTTACCTCAGTGGCACGGACTGGGATTCCGAGTTCCAGCAGATCGAGTCCAGGACCCAGGGCGTGGTCCTGTGGAACACCGGACCACTCTCGGACTCCACCGCCTGCGGATGGCTCGAGGCGTTCTCCTCGGAGATGGGCGGATTGACCGGAACCGCCAGTTCGGGGCCGCTAACCGTCAGCGACAGCACCTCGGGCACCGGATGTGTCGTGCCCTCAGGTGAGACCAGAACGGTCACGTTCACGCTCGCCAACGACGGATCGAGCACGAGCGGCGCGACCACGATGTCTGACGACACCGGCGGGCCGGACGGCATCACCCTCGGCGACTTCGAATACTGGGACATTCCCGCGCTCGCCCCGGGCGCATCCTACGGCCCGGACAGCGCGAACCTCACGGTTCCCTCCGGGGCGTCCGTCACCACCGCGCTGCTCTATCTCGACTACGGCACGGGCAGGCAACGCGTCGCCGTCATCATCAGCTGACCCGGGAGCCCCAGCCCCAGCCACCCGCCGCCACTCCCCCGCTCCCCTATCGCTCCTCACTGGCCCACCACCTGCGACTTCGATCAAAACGGATACCGGATATCCCATATCTCGGACGGCCCTTGACGCCCTCACGCCGCAGGCGAACACTACCGAACGTTCGGTCGGTTCGTCTGCAGCAACATCCAATGAAGGGTGCTTGTCTTGACCGTCACGTCATCACTCCCCGCCACGGGCGACGAAGCCCGCGCGCAATCCCCGTCCCGCATCGGCCACGCGCTCGTGGTCGGCGCGGCCGGGTTCGCCTGGTGCTCGCTCGCGCTCGGCCTGTCCACGACCGGCGCGATGAACTCCGTCGGCAGCACGATGATCCTGAGCGGCACGTTCTTCTACGGCGGGCTGGTGCAACTCGTCGCGGGGTTCTTCGCCCTCGCTGCCGGCGCGACCTTCGTCGCGGCGTTCCTGACCGCGTACGGCGCATTCTGGCTCGGTTACACCGCGATCCAGGTGTATGTGGCCCCGCATATCGTCGCCTCGGTCATGGCGGCGGGCACCGGCACCGGGGCTTCGGCGCAGGCGCTGCAAGCCCAGGCCGGGCACGACATATCCCAGGCCCTGGGGATGTTCCTCGTCGCCTGGCTGGTGGTCACCGCGATCTTCACCGTCGCCAGTCTCGGCACGAACGCGGTCACCGTGCTCGCCTTCACCCTGCTCGACCTCACGATCGTGCTGCTGATGGTCGCCTACCTCGGCGCCTCGAGCGTGGGGGCGCCGGTCAGCGGCGCCCTGCACGCCGCGGGCTGGGTCGAGATCGTCCTCGCCGCGGTCGCGTTCTACATCGTCCTCGCCGAACTCGCGAACGAGACTCTGAGACGCGCGGTCTTCCCGCTCTTCCCACTCGCCCCCGCCGCCTAGAGCCAACGGAGACCTCGATGAAAAGCCGAATATTGATTCTCGCGTCCGTCGTGGTCGCGGCGGGCGTGGTCCCGTTGGTCGCCTCCGGCGCCGGCGCCACGCCCGAGAAGTCCGCCGCCTGGCAGCCGGAGGCCGCGACCTACGGCACGAGCACGCCGGTGACCACCTCGGTGACGATGGACGACGGGGTGTCGATCTCCGTCGAGGTCGTCTACCCGACCGACCCGGCCACCGGCGCCCGGGTGACCGGCGACTTCCCGGTGCTGCTGACGCAGAACCCCTACGGCACCGGCCACGGGGACCCGACGACGGCCGGGGACTACTTCGTCCAGCGCGGCTACATCTACGTGGCCTCCGCCGTGCGCGGCACCGGATCCTCCGGCGGACAGCTGTCCTGGTTCGGGGCTCGGCAGGGCAAGGACGGCGCGGAGCTGGTGGACTGGGCCGCGCGCACGCTCTCCGGCTCGGACGGGAAGGTCGGGCTGGACGGCTGCTCGTACCTCGGGGTCGACCAGTGGTTCACCGCGGCCGCCGTCGGCGACGACTCGGCGCTCAAGGCGATCACCCCCTTCTGCACGGACTCCGACTTCTACGACGACCTGACCGCGGACGGCGGCATCCCGACCCCGTTCGTCGCCGGGATCGGGCAGGGCGAGCCGCGCGGTCCGCAGGACAATCCGGCGACCGACCCGCAGTCGGTCACCGTCGCCCAGGAGGCCACCGGCGGCGCCGACTCGTACAACGACGACTACTGGAAGTCGCTCGACGTCCAGAAGCTGATGCAGCAGATCGTCGCGAACGGCATCCCCGCCCTCAGCGAGGCCGGCTGGAACGACCTGTTCCCCGGCGGGGACCTGGGCGACTACGTGGCCGCGCAGAACGCCTACTTCCACCGCCCGCTCACCGCCCCGATCACCGCGAACGAGCCGGTCACCGGCCGCTATCAGGCGATCGTGGGCCCGTGGACGCACGGCGAGAACGTGAACGGCACCACGCTGGAGAACATCCGGCTCGAATGGTTCGACAACTGGCTCAAGGGCGAACACACCGGCATCGCCGACACCTCGACGCCGCTGCATCTGTTCGAGAACACCGCGAGCCAGTGGGTTGACACGGCAGCCTGGCCGCCGTCGCCGAGCGCGCAGACGTACTACCTGGGCTCCGGCAGCTCACTTTCACCGTCCAAATCGGCGTCGTCGGGCACCGGCACCCTGAACCGGGCCGCGGCGAGCACCGCCAACTCCCTGACATACACCTCGGCTCCGCTGACCAGCGCGGCTGTGCTCGACGGACCGTCAGATCTCACCGTCTACGCCGCCTCGACCGCCACGGAGGTCGAGTTGAGCGCCACGCTCAACGTCGTCGCGTCGAACGGGACGGTGGTCAAGCAGGCCGACGGCGTACTCCTCGGCAGCCAGCGAGCGCTCGACCCGTCGCAGAGCTGGTACGGCACCGGTGGCACGCTGCTCACCCCGTCCCACCCGTTCACGCAGGCAAGCCAGCAGCCTGTCATCCCCGGCCAGACCACCCGGTACGACATCTCGCTGCTGGCGAACTTCACCGAGATCCCCGCGGGAGACCGCATCCAGGTGGTGGTCACCAGCCAGACACCGGCGAACTTCCACGCCGCGCTCGTCCCGACTCCGCAGGAGTCGGCCAACCTGGCGAGCGGGGTCTACACCGTGGACTACGGCGCGGTCACGCCGTCCGCGCTGAACCTCCCGCTCGCCTCCCCGGCCCAGTTCACCGCCAGCCCGACCGACTGGGGACCGTCCTCCTGACTCTGAGAATCAGAGCACTGCAGCACCCGTTCCGCCGGCGGCGTCGGCGGAACGGGTGCTGCTGGACACGACGGCATCCTGGAAGGCCTCGTCGGACAGGTTCAGCTCGGGCATCGGCGTGTCATCCGGCCGCGCCCGCAGCCCGTCGATCAGCAGGGCGAAGTAGCGGCGCCACAGCTCGGGGTGGCCGGTGTGGTCGGTCACCGCGCCGAGCATCAGCTGCAGGATCGGGAAGTCGGGGCCGATGATCTCCGCCCGGAGCGAGCCCTGCTCGTGTGCGCGGGCCACGAGCGCGTCGACGGTCGGGGCGACCCGCTCGCGCATCTGCCGCGCGCGCTCGGGGCCGCGGCCGGTGCCGAGCATGACCTCGCGCAGGCCTCGGTCGAAGGACTGGAGCTCGCACACCTTCTCCAGCGCCTGGGTGAGCCCGGTCCAGGCGTCCGGCTCCTCCAGGGCGGTACGGAGATGGCCGTCCACGGTTTCGACCATGTCGTCGGAGAGCGCGTCGACCAGCTGCTCCTTGTCGGAGAAGTGCCGGTAGACCGTGCCGACGCCGACGCCGGTGTGGCGGGCGATGTCGTTGAGCGTGGCGGCGACGCCGCGGTCGCGGAACACCTCGCGTGCGCCGGTGAGGATCCGGCGCCGGTTGCGTTCGACATCCCGGCGCCGCCGCGGAGGAGGGTCGCTCGGTTCAACGGCCATGGCGCAAATCCTCGCTGGTTCGTGATCGGCTCGCACGTTCGCGCCATGCTAACGCCCGCTTCAGCCCACCAGCCCGCCCGGATCGCGCGGTTCCGTACCGCAGGTTTCCTTACTGTTGACGCAGGTCCTTCAGCCGCTGCAGCTTGCCGGCCGAGCGCTCCAGCGTGTCCGGGTCCTCGATGACGACGTCGACCGTGACGCCGACGCCCTCCTTCACGCCGTGCGCGATGGTCCTGGCCGCGGCCTCGCGCACCTGCGGATCGGAGTCGGCGTCCGGCCGGGCCTCGGCGCGCACCAGCAGGTTGTCCATCCGGCCGCGCTTGGTCAGCTCCAGCTGGAAGTGCGGCGCGACGCCGGGGGTGCGCAGCACGATCTCCTCGATCTGGCTCGGGAAGACGTTCACACCGCGCAGGATGATCATGTCGTCGCTGCGGCCGGTGACCTTCTCCATCCTCCGGAACGGGGAGCGCGCCGTGCCCGGCAGCAGGCGTGTCAGGTCCCTGGTCCGGTAGCGGATGATCGGCAGCGCCTCCTTGGTCAGCGAGGTGAATACGAGTTCGCCGCGCTCCCCCGCCGCGAGCACGTCGCCGCTGGCCGAGTCGATGATCTCCGGGTAGAAGTGGTCCTCCCAGACGTGCAGGCCGTCCTTGGCGTCGACGCACTCCTGGGCGACGCCAGGGCCGATCACCTCGGACAGGCCGTAGATGTCGACGGCGTGGATGTCGCAGCGCTCCTCGATCTCCAGCCGCATCTGCTCGGTCCACGGCTCGGCCCCGAAGATGCCGATGCGCAGCGAAGTCTTGCGCGGGTCCACGCCCTGCTTCTCGAACTCGTCGAGAAGCGTGAGCATGTAGGACGGCGTCACCATGATGATCTCAGGCTTGAAGTCCACGATCAGCTGCACCTGACGCGCCGTCATTCCCCCGGACGCCGGAATCACCGTACAGCCGGCCCGCTCTGCCCCGTAGTGCGCGCCGAGGCCGCCGGTGAACAGGCCGTAGCCATAGGACACGTGCACCTTGTCCCCCGGCCGACCGCCCGCCGCCCGAATGCTGCGCGCGACCACGTCGGCCCACATCGACAGGTCGTCCTCCGTGTAGCCGACCACCGTCGGACGGCCGGTCGTGCCGCTGGACGCGTGGATCCTGCGCACCCGCTCCATCGGCACGGCGAACATCCCGTACGGATAGGTCTCGCGCAGGTCCGCCTTCGTGGTGAAGGGGAACTCGGCCAGGTCCGCGAGCGAGCGGCAGTCCTCCGGACGCACCCCGGCCGCGTCGAACTTCCGCCGATAGTGCTCCACATTCCGGTATGCATGGCTCAATGTGGTTTTCAGGCGCTCGAGCTGCAGCGCGGCGAGCTCATCGGCGCTCAGCCGCTCGCCCGCGTCGCGCAGGTCGGCCGGTAACGCCGCGCCGAGCCGCCGCACGAGCGTCGCGGTGGTGTTCGATTCGCTCATCTTCGAGCCTCCTCAGAAGGACTTGCTTCCCGACCGAACGTTCGGTTAGTTTGCTAGACTCAAGAAATCAGTATCCGTTTCGTGCTGTCAAGAGGGGTCCGCCCGATGAACGAGCAGCTCCAAGAACACTTCGACGCGACGATCGCCCGCGACCAGCGCATCGAACCGCGCGACTGGATGCCCGAGGGCTACCGGAAGACGCTGATCCGCCAGGTCGCCCAGCACGCGCACTCCGAGATCATCGGCATGCAGCCGGAGGGCGACTGGATCACCCGCGCGCCCTCGTTGCGCCGCAAGGCGATCCTGTTCGCGAAGGTCCAGGACGAGGCGGGGCACGGGATGTACCTCTACTCCGCCGCCGAGACCCTCGGGGCCGAGCGCGCGGACCTGACCCGGCGGCTGATCGACGGCAGCCAGAAGTACTCGTCGATCTTCAACTACCCGACGCCGAGCTTCGCGGACGTCGGCGTCATCGGCTGGTTCGTGGACGGCGCGGCGATCTGCAACCAGGTGCCGCTGTGCCGCAGCTCCTACGGGCCCTATGCGCGCGCCATGGTCCGCATCTGCAAGGAGGAGTCCTTCCACCAGCGCCAGGGCTACGAACTGCTGCTGACGATGATGCGCGGCACCGAGCGGCAGCGTGCCGCGGTGCAGGACGCGGTCGACCGCTGGTGGTGGCCCTCACTGATGATGTTCGGGCCGCCGGACGACGCGTCGCCCAACTCCGCGCGGTCCATGGCCTGGAAGATCAAGCGGCACAGCAACGACGAGCTGCGCCAGCGCTTCGTCGACATGACCGTCCCGCAGGCCGAGAAGCTCGACGTCACCCTTCCCGACCCCGGACTCACCTGGAACGACGAGCGCGGCCACTACGACTTCGGCACGCCGGACTGGTCCGAACTCCAGCGGGTCATCTCCGGCGACGGACCCTGCAACACCGAACGCGTCGCCCGGCGCCGCAAGGCCCACGAGGACGGCGCATGGGTACGCGAGGCCGCTACGGCGCACGCCGCGAAGCAGCACACGTCGGCAAGGAAAGGAACGGCTTCATGAACGACAGGAACGAATGGCCGCTGTTCGAGGTGTTCGTGCGCTCGAAGCGCGGCCTCAACCACGTCCACGTCGGCTCGCTGCATGCACCCGACCTTCGCATGGCCCTGATCAACGCCCGCGACCTCTACACCCGGCGCAACGAGGGCGTGAGCATCTGGGTCGTGCCGACCTCGGCCATCGGGGCGTCCACGCCCGACGAGAAGGATCCGTTCTTCTCCCCCAGCGCCGACAAGGTCTACCGGCACCCGACCTTCTACGACATCCCCTCGGACGTCCCCCACATCTAGGAGCGCTCGATGAGTGAGGATCACGTCTACATGACGCTGGTCGAGGAGCACGGCGGCGACGGCGCGCGCTGGGCCTTCGGCACCGGCTTCGAAGACCCGCTCTACGGCATCGACACGACCGTGCCCACCGGCGTCGACACCGCGCAGCTCGCCGCTTGCTGCCTCGCACTCGGCGATGACGCGCTCGTGCTCGCCCAGCGGCTGGCACAGTGGTGCACCTGCGCCCCGGAACTCGAGATCGAGGTCGGGTTGGCGAATCTCGGCCTGGACCTGCTCGGACAGGCGCGCATGCTCTACACCAGGGCCGGGCAGGTCGATGGCAGCGGACGCGGCGAGGACTCCTACGCGTACTTCCGTGATCCCGCTGAGTTTCGCAATGTACTGCTGGCTGAACTGCCGAACGGAGACTTCGCCTTCTCCATCGCCAGACTCCTGATCCTCTCGAGCTGGCGGCTCGCCCTCTTCGCTCAGCTGGCCGAGTCACCCGACCCCGTGCTCGCGGCGATCGCCGCCAAGGGCGTCAAGGAGCTGACCTACCATCGCGAGTTCGCCGCCGAGTGGGCGCTGCGCCTGGGCGACGGAACCGACGAGTCGCACGGCCGTATGCAGGCTGGCCTCGATGAGACCGCCGAGCACCTGGCCGAGCTCTTGATGCGCGGCGGCGACTTCGGGCTCGACGCGACGAGTGTGCGCGCCAACGTCGAGGCGGTACTGCGGCAGGTGGCTGACACCGCCGGTCTCACACTGCGTCTGCCCACCGCCAACACCGCACCGGCGACCGCTTGCGGCCGGGACGGAGAGCACACCGATCACTTGGCCCCACTACTCGCGGAGCTGCAGAGCGAGGCCCGCGCGGACCCGGAGGCTTCATGGTGAACGCCGCGACCGAACGCGCCCGCGCGATCGCCGGCGCGGTGCCGGACCCGGAGATGCCCATGCTCACCCTCGCCGATCTCGGGGTGCTGCGCGATGTCGAGGTCGATGACAACGGGGCCGTGACCGCCGTCCTCACCCCGACCTACTCTGGCTGCCCGGCCATCGCGGAGATGCGCGGCGAAGTGGATCGGCGGCTGCGCGAGGCCGGATACGGCGAAGTCACCATCCGCACCCGGCTCGACCCGGCGTGGACCACGGACTGGATCACGCCCGAGGGCCGGGCCGCGCTCGCCGAGCACGGCATCGCACCGCCGCGCCCGGTAGCGCGCGGAGCGGCCTCGGGACCTGTGCCGCTCGTGCTGTCCCCGACGAGGCCCGCGCTCTGCTGCCCGCGGTGCGGTTCCACCGACACCGAGCAGACCTCCGCGTTCGCCGCCACCGCCTGCAAGGCCCTCTGGCGCTGCCGCGCCTGCCTCGAGCCCTTCGAGTACGTCAAGGAAATCTGATGCCGCGCCGCCCGGTGTTCCGCACCCTGAAAATCGCCTCCGTCGAGCCGCTGTGCGGCGACGCCGCCGCGATCACCTTCGAGGTCCCCGCCGAGCTCGCCGCGGAGTTCGAATTCTCCGCCGGCCAGGCGATCACGCTGCGCCGAGTCGTCGACGGCGTCGACGAGCGCCGCTCCTACTCGCTGTGCGCGCCGGTCGGAGCGGCTCCGCGCATCGGCGTGCGCGAAGTGCCGGGCGGCCTGTTCTCCGCGTGGCTGGTCAACGAAGTCCGGGCCGGCGACGTGGTCGAGGCCATGGCGCCCGCCGGCGCGTTCACCCCCGACCTGACCCGGCCAGGCCACCACGTGCTGATCGCCGCCGGTTCCGGTATCACGCCCATGATCTCGATCGCGGCCTCCGTGCTCGCCGATCCGCGCTCGCGGGTGACGCTGCTGTACGGAAACCGCCGCACCGAGACCGTCATGTTCGCCGACGAGATCGCCGATCTGAAGGACCAGCACCCCGAGCGCCTAGTCGTCGCGCACGTCCTGTCCCGCGAGCCGCGCGAGGCCGAACTGCTCTCCGGCCGGCTGGACGGCGACCGTCTCGCAGCTCTCATCGACGCCCTGGTCGGCGCGGAGAACGCCGACCACTGGTGGCTGTGCGGCCCGCACGGCATGGTCCGCGACGCCCAAGCCGTGCTCGCCGGGCTCGGGGTTCCGGCCGACCGCGTCCACCAGGAGCTGTTCTACGCCGACGACGAGCCGGTGCGGGAGGCGACCCACATCGAGAGCGCCGCCGACGGTCCGGTCAGCAAGGTCACACTCACGCTGGACGGTCGCAGCACCGTGCTGCCTCTCCCCCGCGAGCGCACCATCCTGGACGGCGCCCAGCGCGCCCGACCCGACCTGCCCTTCGCCTGCCGCGGCGGCGTGTGCGGGACGTGCCGCGCGCAAGTCACCGAAGGGACGGCCGATATGCGCCGCAACTTCGCCCTCGACCCCGCGGAGGTCGAGGCCGGCTACGTGCTCACCTGCCAGAGCTACCCGGTGACGGACACGTTGAGCGTCGACTACGACAGCTGATCCCGGCCATCCGCCGTCAGCTTCCCGGCGGAACTCCGCGTGCCTCACCCGAACATGTGAGAGATGCTGGGCACGCGAACGGTGAACCCTTACTCACAGAGAACAGCGATAGAGGAGAGGCACCATGCCGGTATCGAAGGCGCACGCCCAGTGGAACGGCGACGTCCCCTCCGGGTCGGGAACGTTCACGGCCGGGGAGAGCATCAGCGGCGGCGTCACCTACAAGTCCCGCTTCGAGGGCGGACCGGGATCGAACCCCGAGCAGCTCATCGCGGCGGCCCACGCGACGTGCTTCTCCATGGCGCTCGCGAACGTGCTCGCGGAAGCCGGCTCCCCCGCCGACGGCATCGAGACCGACGCGGCCGTGACCCTGCGCCCGGTCGACGGCGTCCCCACGATCCTCAAGATCGAGCTCACCACCGTCGGCACCGTGCCGGGCCTCGACGAGCCCGCGTTCCAAGACTTCGCCGGCAAGGCCAAGGCGGGCTGCCCGGTCAGCCGGGCGCTGGCGGGAGTCCCCGAGATCACGCTGACCGCATCCCTCAAGAAGTAGCGTCACGCCCCTGAACCCACGCACCTGAACCCATGCCGCTCAACCTCGGCCCGATCTGGCATGATGGAGCAAACGGAACTTCGCTCCGAAAGTGCATTGGAACGGCGTTCCGCATGGGACGGTAAGTGGCGGGGCGGAAGGATGGCGTGGGCGTGGTGAGCGACAGCGACGCGGGCACGGAGCCTGTGGCCGGGCCGAGGCGAGCGGACGCCCGGCGCAACCAGGAGACGCTGCTCGACGCGGCGGCCGCGATCTTCGTCAAGTCGGGAGTGGAGGCGCCGGTCCGCGACATCGCGGCCAAGGCCGGCGTCGGGACCGGCACGATCTACCGCCACTTCCCCACCCGGGCGGACCTGATCATCGCCGTCTACCGGCACCAGGTCGAGTCCTTGGCCAAGGCCGGATCGAGTCTGCTGGCGAGCAGCCCGGCGCCGTATGCCGCACTGGCGCGCTGGATCAACCAGTTCGTCGACTTCCTGGTCACCAAGCACGGACTCGCCGCCGCGCTGCGGTCCGACGAGGCCGGGTTCGAGGCGCTGCACACCTATTTCCTCGACCGGCTCCTGCCGGTGTGCGATCGACTGATCGACGCGGCGGCCGCCGCGGGAGAGATCCGATCCGACCTGGAGGCCTACGAGCTCATGCGCGCGGTCGGGAACCTCTGCATCGGCGCGGAGAGCGACCCCCGCTACGACGCCCGCCGCCTGGTCGGGCTGCTCGTCGCCGGGCTTCGCCGACCGAGCTGACCGGCGCCCCGCCGCTGATCACCGCACGCCTTCCGGCCCGGATTGCTAAGCCGGACCATGTTCCGTATCGTTGACGGAACAAGGTTCCGTTTAGCTTTCGCGGCGGACCCCGGGATCTGAAGGAAGGCACCTCCATGTCCGATTCGATCACCGCGAACGCGCACGGGACGACGGATGGACCGGGCACAGTCGTGTCCGCGAAGCCGGTCCTGCTGCCCGCCCCGGGCCGCGGCGAGGACCTCCAGGTCCGCGTCTGCGCCCCCGCGACCGGCGGCGACCTGCCCGTCCTCGTGTTCTCGCACGGCTTCGGCTGGTCGATGAACGGCTACGCCCCGCTGGCCGACTACTGGGCCGCCAACGGCTTCGTCGTCGTGCAGCCCACGCACCTCGACTCCAGGACGCTCGGCATTCCGCACGAGGACCCCCGTACGCCGCGGATCTGGCGCATCCGTGTCGAGGACCTGGCCCGCGCGCTGGATGGACTCGACGTGCTGGAAGCCGTCGTGCCGGGCCTTACCGGGCGCGTCGACCGCGGCCGCATCGCAGTGGCCGGGCATTCCTGGGGCGCGCAGACGGCCAGCACCCTGCTGGGCGCGCGTGTTCTCGACTCCGACGGCGTTCCCGGCGAGGACATGTCCGACCCGCGCGTCACGGCGGGCGTGCTACTCGCCCTGACCGGGCTGGGCGACGACCTGACGGCGTTCGCCGCCGAGCACCTGCCGTTCATGAGGCCGTCCTTCGACCACATGACGGCCCCGGCTCTCATCGTCGCCGGCGACCGGGACCAGTCGGCGCTCTCCACCCGCGGCCCGGACTGGTTCACCGACCCGTACACGCACAGCCCGGGACCCAAGAGCCTGCTCACCCTGTACGGGGCCGAGCACTCGCTCGGCGGCATCTCCGGGTACGAGGTCGCCGAGACGACTGACGAGAGCCCGGCGCGCGTCGCCCTGATCCAGCGGCTCAGCTCGGCCTTCCTGCGCGGCGCCCTCTACTCAGGGGACACCGGTTGGAAGGCGGCGGCCGCCGCGCTGGAGGAAGACCCCAACCCGCTCGGCAAGCTCCAGAGCAAGTAGGCGACACCATGACGCAATCACTGACTCCGCGCTTCGGGATCATGACCGCTCCGATGCAGGTCGAATGCCACGACATCCTGCGGGTCTGGCGCGAGGCCGACACCATCCCGGAAATCGAACACGCCTGGCTGTTCGACCACCTCATGCCGATCGCCGGCGACCCGAACGGACCGGCCTACGAGGGCTGGACGCTGCTGTCCGCCCTCGCCGCGCACACCCGGCGACTGCGGCTCGGCGTGTTGGTGACCAGCAACCGCTTCAGGCCGCCCGCACTGCTGGCCAAGATCGCCACGACGGTCGACATCGTCTCCGACGGCCGGCTCGACTTCGGCATCGGCGTCGGCTCACGCCCGAGCCACCCGATCGCGCGCCGCGAGTACGAGGCCCACGGCCTGCCCTTTCACGACACCGCCAGCGCGGTGGAGAGCCTTGCGGAAGCCTGCACGCTGATCCGGCGGTTGTGGACCGAGCCGAAGCCGTTCGACTTCCACGGCACGCATCACCAGCTCACCGGAGCGTTCGGCAACCCCAAGCCGGTCCAGCGTCCCCATCCGCCGATCATGATCGGCGGGCAATCTTCCGCGACGCTGCGCGTGGTCGCCGAACACGCCGACCTGTGGAACATGCCTGGCGGCGCCATCGAAGACGCCATCGAGCGCAGTGCGCTGCTGGACCGATACTGCACCGAGATCGGGCGCGATCCCGCCTCGATCACCCGCTCGATCGTGCTGCCGGTCTTCTACGACAATCCTGCCGCGACCCGGGATACGATCCGCGGGGCAACCGACGCGGGCTTCCGGCACATCGTCCTCGCGCTGTCGGCGCCCTACCCCGCCAACGTCGCACGGTTCGTCGCCGACGAACTCATCAGCGCCTAGACCTCGCTGATCTGCGCCAGCGGGGCGCCGTTGGCCACGGCCCGGGCGAGGTCGGACAAATGCAGGTTGTTGTCGCGCGCGTGCCGGCGCAATACGACGAATGCCTCGTCGACACTGATCGCGTGCCGCTCGGCCAGCACTCCCTTCGCCTGCTCGATGGCGATCCGGCTGTTCAAGGCGGTCTGCAGCTGAGCGGCGATCAGATCGGCCTGCTCGAGGCCGCGCTGGGCCAGGATCCCGATGGTGGCCACATCCGCCAGCGCCTGGCCGATGCGCACGTCGTCCTCGCCCAAGGGCTCGGGCCCGGAGCAGAACAGGTTCAGGGCGCCGATGACCGTCTCACGCAGCCGCAGCGGCAGGGCGTGCACGGAGACGAACCCGTGCGCGCGGGCGGCTTCGGCGAACTGCGGCCAGTGATGGGCGTTCGTATCCAGATCGGCGTTGACCACGGGCGTCGCGGTGCGATAGCAGTCC
The DNA here is from genome assembly GCF_035552695.1 of Actinospica sp. Taxonomy (NCBI): domain Bacteria; kingdom Bacillati; phylum Actinomycetota; class Actinomycetes; order Catenulisporales; family Actinospicaceae; genus Actinospica; species Actinospica sp. The sequence continues at coordinate 14,535 of NZ_DASZKT010000167.1, read as the reverse complement.
AGGCACGGCCCGGCGTCGGCCTGCAGCTCGAACAACTCCATCAGCCTGGCGTTCTCACTCGATGCGGCACTGGCGTGCAGCACGCCGGACTGGTCGGCCAACATCAAGCCGGCCGCATCCACACCGAGCAACTGCACACATCGTTTCGCGAGAGTGTGCAGGAAGTCGATGACATCGAAGTCGTCGACCAAGGTGTCGGCGGCTTCCACGAGCGCTTCGGTCAATGCCCGTTCCCGGCTCACGGCCATACCTCCAAGATAGCGTCACCCGGCGCGGGTCGGCCGCACACCGGGGTCGGTGCGTAGACGTCGTTCACGAGCCCGGGCCATCCAATCGCAACCGGCGCGAAACGACGTCGGCCGCGACCTCGTTCAGCGACCGGTCGTTGGCGTAGGCGTAGGCGCGCAGACGGACCAGAGCCTCGGCCAGGCTCACGCCCAATTGCACGCTGACCATTCCCGTGGCCTGATGCACCTCGAGCCGGTGCGTGACCGGCGCCGCCCAGCCCGCGCTCGGCCCCTCGCCCCCGGCCGTCGGTCGCGCGGACTCGCGCGTAGCGCGCCGCAGCAGCAGCATGGTGAGCGCGTCGGCCAAGGCCAGCGCGTCGATCAGTTGCCCGCCGCGCAAGGAGCCGGGACTGCCGCGGTGTGCCAGCAGTGTCCCGACGCTGATCGCCCCGATCCGCAACGGCAGCGCGAATATCGCGCGCACTCCCAGATCCATCGCGAAGGGAGCGAACACGGGCCAGCGGGCCATGGCACCGGACAGGTCGTCCACCAGCACCGGCACGCCGGCCGCCATGCAGTCGCGCCCGGGCCCCTCGCCGAGCGTGAACGCGGCCTCCTCCAGCGCCGTCGACGTCTCCTCACGGCCCCACGCCAAGACCACGCCCTCCGGACCGGTACCCACCCCCGCGCAGATCCCGTCCACACCCAGCGCGGCGGCGGCCGCTCCGGCCGCGGCGACGGACAAACCCACGCCCTTATCCCCACCTCCGCCCACCAGTGCGATGACCGCAGCCATCTGGTCGCTGAGCACGGGCGGGTCCTCCTTCGGCGCCGTGTAAAGGCCCGGCGGGGGTGCGCCCACTCTACTGCTACCGCACTCTCGTCGCGGGGTCGTTCTGGTCGTTCTGGTCATTTCGGCTCCGGATGGCGGACCCGGCCGGGTCGGGCGCCGCGCTGGCCGCGAGCTGATCGGCGAGGTCGAGCCGGTCGCGGTGCAGCCCGCGCGCCGCGCGCTTGAGCTGGTAGATCCGGCCGGCGCCCGGCACGACGACCAGGAGCAGGCCGAGCGCGGCGGCCATCAGCAGCGCCACGCCGAGCGGCGCGTTCCAGTGCGCGCCGTAGAGGTGGATCTCGACACGCTGGCCGTTCTGCAGGATGAACACCAGCAGCAGAACCAGGATCACGGCGCCGAGTATGACGACCGTCCACAACCCGCCGAGGCGGGTGCGTCGCATGGCGGCGGGCCGCGTCGGAGTATGCCTCGGACCGCGCCGTACGGCTGCCGGGGGCGGGGCCGTCTCCGGAGCGCCCTGGGCCGGTTCGCCCGCGATCGGGGATTCGGGGTCGCCTTCGAGGTTGGAACTGACACTCATGGTTCGTCCTCCTCTCGTTCGTGACCGGCATGTTCGCTGATCGACCCGTCCCGGGTACCCGTTCCGCGACAATTACCACGATTGTTCGAGGTCAATGAGGTGGCAGTTCAGCCCGCTTCGCCGATCGCGCGGGAGCCGACGACGCCCATCGCGTCGAGGTGCCGAAGGGCTTGGCCGTAGGAGTCGAGCAGGCTGCATTCGCGGTACGGCAGACCGATCCGGGTGCAGTAGGCCCGCACCATCGGTTGGGCGCGCCTCAAGTTGGCCCGCGGCATGCTCGGGAAAAGGTGGTGCTCGATCTGGTAGTTGAGTCCGCCCAGCGCCCAGTCGACCAGCCAGCCGCGGCGCACGTCGCGCGAAGCGAGGACCTGGCGGCGCAGGAAGCTCGCGGCGTCGCGCCCGGTCGCGATCGGCATGCCCTTGTGGTTGGGTGCGAACACGCCGCCCAGATACAGGCCGAGCAGCCCCTGGTGCACAGCGGCGAAGACCAGCGCCTTCACCGGCGAGAGAACCAGCAACAGAGCCGTGACGTAGATGACGATGTGCATGCCCAGCAACGCGGCCTCCCCCCACCGCACGCGCCGCTGCCGCAGCAGCCAGGCGACGCTGTTGACGTGCAGGCTCACGGCCTGCAACAACAGCAGCGGCACGAAATACCAGGCTTGATAGCGCACCAGCACGCGACCGAAGCCGCGGCGCCCGGCGGCGGCCTGCGTGGTGAACGCGAGCGCCCCGGTGCCGACGTCCGGATCGCGCTCGGGCTCGTTGGGGTGGGCGTGGTGGCGGTTGTGCTTGTCGATCCAGTAGCCGTAGCTCAACCCGATCAACGCGTTGGCGTGGATCACGCCGATCAGGGCGTTGGCGCGGGCGCCGCGACGGATCTGGCCGTGCCCCGCGTCGTGCCCGATGAACCCCAGCTGCGCGAAGACCACCGCCAGGTATGCCGCTACCGCCAGCTGCCACCACGAGTCCCCGACCAGGGCGAACACCGCCACGCCGACCCCCAGCGCGAGCACCGTCGACGCGATCTTCACCGCGTAGTACCCAGGTCTGCGCCTCAGCAGGCCGGCCGATCTGACCTGCCCGAGAAGACCGGCGAACTCACTCCCACGCGTTGCGTCCGCGTGCACGTCGGGCGCGCGGGCCTGATCTATGGCCACGGAACCTCCATCGCCGACACCTCACCGCGTCAGCGCGGCGGATCTCCAGGCCGGCAAGGTCTGGACCAGGACTACGAGAGGCCCGTGGCTGACAATCCGTACTATTCCCTCCCCTACAGTGTGCGCCCGCCCGCGCCCCAGGCCAAGGGCGCTGCCGCGTGGATTAGTACTCGTTCTTGACCACGAAGTAGGAACCGCGAATCGTTCCGGCCAGCTTCGACTTCTGCCTCGCGAACTTGAACCGCGAGGCGAGCTCCGCGGGAACTTCCATCCCGTCGGAGAGCTTGAATCCCACTGCGCGCTTGCCGAGGTCGTCGATCGTGTACATCACATTGATCGACAGGCCGCTCTCGTAGAACACGTAAGCCATTCGGATATTCTCAACCTGAAAGGCCGTGGCCTCGAGAGGGCGAGACGAGATCACGATGTCACGTTCTTCTTTGAGGATCCGGTGCACCCAGTCGATGGTGGCCTCGGCATCGCTCGCGGGTTCCACCATGAAGACGTGGTCGTACTTGTTCTTGAAGTAGCGGGCCTCGTTCGCTCGCAGACCAGCGAGCGCGGCCGCGACGGGCGACGACTCCAGACCGGCGGTCGAGACCGCGTTGAAATCCACGGTATTGGGCATTACCGGCTCCCGAACATTCATGGTCGTTCACATTGGCCGAAGAATACCTCAGCCGGGGAGTCGCGAGCGGGACCGCGGCCGCCGCCGGGCTCAGGGCGTGAGCGGCTGCTCGCGGTCACGGCCGGTGATGCTCAGGTAGACCACCAGGCCGAGGATCGCGGTGAGGAACAGGGCACTGGTACCTGTGGTGCCGAGGCCCAGGCCGCCTTCGGAGCGGTCCGAGGAGAGGTAGTCGCCCACCGAGGCACCGAGCGGGCGGGTGACGATGTAGGCGAGCCAGAAGGCGAGGACGGCGTTGAGCCGCAGCAGGTAGTGCGCGCCCGCGATCAGCGCGATGACGCCGGCGAACAACGCCACCGAGAGCAGGTATCCGACGTTCATCCGCTCGGCCACCAGGTCGCCGGCCGAAGTGCCGAGCGCGAAGGTGAACAGGATCGTCAGCCAGTAGAAGAACTCTCGGCGGGTGGTGCGCACGGAGTGGATCGAGAGCGTCCCCTCGACCAGGTACCAGGCGGCGAAGGTGATCGCGAGCGCCACCGCGAAGACGGGAGTCGTCGTGGTGAGCGGCACGTTGAGATTGTCCGTCAGATTGTCGCTGACCAGCGTGCCGACCACGCTGATCAGCACGACGGCGAGCCAGTAGATCACCGGAACGTAGCGGCGCACCCGGAACTGCACGACCAGGACCAGGAGCAGCAGCGCCGACATGACGTAGCTCGTGTTGGTCAGGCCGAAGTTGAGATTCGTGTTGAGGTAGTCCGCCGCGGTCTCACCGACGGTGGTGCACAGAACCTTGATTCCCCAGAAGTACGCGGTGACCTCGGGTACCTTGCTCATCATCGCCGAGGCCCGGGAACGGCCGCCCTGCCACGGGACGTCGGCGGCTGAGGTGGTTTCGCTGATATCGATGTCGGTCATATCGGTGAGCCTGGTGCGTCCCGCCTGAACGTATCCTGACCGCGTGCCGGTTCGGCGACAGCGCGTGTCGCGTTCAGAGCGTTCACAGGATCCGCCCCTACACTCCCAGCATGATCGAACCTCTGGTGCTGGTCGTGGAGGACGACCCGGGATTGCGCGACGTCCTCGCCAGGGGACTGCGTGAGGAGAGCTTCGCGGTGCGCACGGCGGCCGACGGCGCCGCGGCCCTGCGCCAGGCGGACCACGCGGTGAACGCGGTGGTGCTGGACGTCGGCCTGCCGGACGCCGACGGGCGCGACGTGTGCCAGGCGATGCGGGCGGCGGGCGTGGACGCACCGGTGGTCTTCCTCACCGCGCACGACAATCTGACCGATCGGCTCTCCGGGTTCTCGGCGGGCGGCGACGACTATCTGGGCAAGCCCTGTCACATGGCCGAACTCGCGGCCCGGCTGCGCGCCGGGCTGCACCGGCGTGCCCGCGACGCCGAGCGCGGATCGGCCGCCGAGCGGGTCCGGCTCGACCCGGTCACGCACGCGCTGCAGGTGCCCGGCCGGATGCCGGTGGCGCTGACCCCGACTGAGTTCCGGCTGCTGGGCTGCCTCATGTCCTCGCCGGGCGCGGCGGTGCGGCGGCGCACGCTGGTCCGGGCCGGATGGCCGGAGGGCGCGCAGGTCAGCGACAACACGCTGGACCAATACCTGCTCCGGGTGCGCCGCAAGCTGCGCGAGGCGTCGACGGGGCACGTCGTCGACACGGTCCGCGGCGTCGGCTACCGCTTCGTGTGACGATGCCGACGCTCCGCCGCCGACTGCCCCGGCCGTCCACGCTGCGCGGCAGGCTCGCTTTGCTCGCGCTGCTGTTGTCCGCGATCTGGATCGCCGGGCTGACGCTCGCGTTCAACCTGATCCTGCATCATCTGTTGCAGGATCAGGCCGACCAGCAGCTGCGTACCCGCGCGGCGGCCATCGCGGCGACGGTGAGCGCGGCGCCGGACGGCACGCTGACCGTGCAGGAGGCCGCGGGTGACTCCGTGCTGGACAGCGGGGTGTGGATCTATCAGGGCACGGAGAATATCGAGCAACCGTCCGCCGACGGCTCGCTGACCGCGTCGGCGGACGCGCTCGCCGGTCAGGACCAGCGGTACGCGGACTCCGGCGGCTCGCGCTTGTACGCGGACGCCGTGCGTACGGACGGCCGCCAGATCGGCACGATCGTCACCCAGGTGAGTACGGACGCGTACACGTACACCGCAGGGATAGCGCTGGTCGGATCCGTGGCCCTCGGAATGCTCCTGCTCGGCTGCGTCTATCTGGCGACGCTGCTGGCCGTGCGCCGCGCGATGCGCCCGGTGTCGGAGATGAGCGCCGACGCCGCGCGGCGCAGCGCGGTCGGCACAGCAGAGCGCTTCGGGTCGGCCGACCGTCCCGCCGAGCTGGCCGAGCTGGGTACGAACCTCGACGCGTTGCTGGACCGCATCACCGCGCTGCTGCACGATGAACGGCGGTTGACCGCGGAACTCTCCCATGAACTGCGCAACCCGCTCGCCCGGATGTGCGCGGAGGTCGAGTGGCTTCGCAGCCGTCCGCGCAGCGCCGAGCAGCAACACGATTCGCACGCCGCGATCGCCGAGGCGGCCGAGCGGATGCGGGTCATCTGCCAGACTCTGCTGACGGACACCAGGCCCGGACTCGGCATCGGCGGCGGATCCGGAGTCGGCCGCTGCCAAGCCGCGGAGGTGCTGCGGACCGTCGCGCGTCGGGTCCCGCCCGGCCCTCCGACCCCGACGGTCACGGTGATCGGCGGCGGGGGCACGCCGGTCGTGCCCCCGGCCGTCCTCGAACGCATCCTGTCCCCGCTGCTCGACAATGCCTGCCGCTACGCCGTCGAGCAGGTCACCCTCGCCTGCCACGAGACGGCCGACGGAGTGGTGCTTTCGGTCGCCGACGACGGCCCCGGCGTCCCGGCCGACCTCGCGGAAGAGATCTTCCGGGCCGGGAGCCGGGCCGATCCGGCCGACGGCCACAGCGGTCCCGGCCTCGGTCTGCCGCTGGCCCGCCGGCTCGCCCGGGGCGCGGGCGGAGACGTGGTGCTGGCGCGGACCCCGATCGGTGCGCGCTTCGAGGTGAGGCTCCCCCGGGCGGCCGCGATGCCGGTCTCGTAGGCCGGCGCGACGCCCCGCACCCGGGTCGCGCGGCCCGAGCCCGGCGACACGCATCGCCAGTCGATGGTCCGGCGGACCTCCCACCCCTCGTCGCGCCACGCCGAGCCACTGATAAGGTAAGGCTCGCCTTACTCATCAGATATTCACGCGCCGCGCACGACTTGGAGCCGCCCATATGCGCCGTACCCGCCTTCTCGCCGCCGCCGTGCCGGGCCTCGTCCTCGCGGTCGCCGCCACCGGGTGCAGCGCCCTCGGCGGCAAGTCTCCGGCCGCGGCGCAGTCCGGTGTCACCACGTTGGTCATGTACAGCGGCCAGCACGAGCAGACGACCGACGCGTTGGTCACCGCGTTCGAGAAGCAGAACCCGGCCATCAGGATCAGCGTCCGGTCGAACGACGAGGGGACGCTGGCACAGCAGATCCAGCAGGAGGGCTCGAAGTCTCCCGCGGATCTCTTCTACGCGGAGAACTCCCCCGCCCTCGAAGTGCTTCAGGAGAAGGGCCTGCTCGCCGCCGCACCGGCCGCGGCGCTCGGCGCGATACCCGCGAAATACGACTCCCCGCAGGGTGACTGGGTCGGCATCACCGCGCGGGTGACCTGCATGGTGGTGGCCGACAGCGTGCCGGCCGCGCAGACGCCCACCTCGGCGCTCTCGCTCGCGGATCCGCAGTGGAAGGGCAAGCTCGCCTTCGCCGGCACCGAGACGGACCTGCAGCCCGTGATCACGGCCATCGCGGCGAAGTACGGCACCGCGCGCGCGGCCGCGTGGCTCAGCGGCCTGAAGGCGAACGCCGCCGACCACCTGCTGCCCGACAACGAGACCGTCAGCAAGGACGTCGACGCCGGCCAGGTGCAGATCGGCATCGTCGACAACTACTACTGGTACCGCCAGGCCGCCGATGACGGCGGCACCGGCAAGGCCGGCTCGCGCATCGCCTACTTCGCGAACGGCGACCCGGGCTATGTGATGAGCGTCTCCGGCATCGCGACCCTCGCCTCGAGCAAGCACAAGGACGCGGCCGCCACCTTCATCACGTTCCTCGCCTCCGCGACGGCCCAGAAGATCATCGCGGACTCCGACAGCTTCGAATACCCGCTGCTGCCCGGCGTCGCGGCCAACAGCGAGATGCCCGCGCTCTCCACCCTGCATCCCGGTACCGTCTCGATCAACGCCCTCGGCGACGGATCGACCGCGATCTCCCTGCTCCAGCAGGCACAACTGCTGTGAGCACGCAGACGCAGAGCACGACGGGCGACGCCGCGAATGCCGCGCCGCCCGTCCGCGCACGCAGGGCCCACCGCCCGCCGCTCATATCGGCGCTCGCGGCCGCCGCGGCGGCGCTGGCTCTGCTGCCGCTGGTGTTCTTGTGCGTCCAGGCCGCACAGACCGGCTGGGGTCCGCTTTCCCGGCTGCTGTTCCGCTCGCTGACCGCGCACCTGCTGGCCAACACCGTCGAACTCGCGTTGTGCGTGACCGCGGCGTGCGCCGTGATCGGAACCGCCGCCGCGTTCGCGATCGAACGCACCGACCTGCCGCTGCGGCGCGCGTGGTCCGCCCTCATCCTGCTGCCGCTGGCCATCCCGGACTTCATCGTCGGCTACACGTGGTCCTCGCTGTGGCCTTCCCTGCACGGGCTCGGCGGCGCGGTCCTGGTGATGACCCTGAGCCTCAACCCGCTGGTCTACCTACCGGTCAAGGCCGCGCTACGCGCCTCAGACCCTGGACTGGAGGAGGCGGCGCGTTCGCTGGGCCTCGGCCCGATCGCGGTGTTCCGCAAGGTGACCCTCCATCAGATCCGCCCTGCTCTCCTGGGCGGCTGCCTGATGGTGTGTCTGGCGCTGCTGGCCGAGTACGGCGCTTTCGAGATCTTGCGCTTCCAGACCTTCACCACGACGATCTACACCGAGTTCACCCTCGCGTTCTCCTCCTCGGCCGCCAGCTCACTCGCCCTGGTACTGGTCCTGCTCGGCCTCGGCGTGCTGGCCGCACGGCATTTCGCGACCGAGCACCGCGGACGCGCGGCGCGCGCGAGCGGCTCCGCCCGGCGTCCCCCGATCCGCTACCGCCTCGGCCCGCGCGCGATCCCGGTCACCGCCGGATGCGTGCTGCTGACCGGGCTCTCCCTCGGCGTGCCGATCTCCACGCTCGTCTACTGGCTCACCCGCCCCCGCGTGAGCACGCTCCCGGCCATCTCCACGGTTCCGGCCGCCACCGAGACGACGGTGCTGTACGCGCTGCTCGCGGCCGTCGGGGCCACCGTGCTCGCGCTGCCCATCGCGCTGCTCGCGGACCGCCATCCCGGGTGGCTCTCCCGGATACTGGAGTCGGTGGCGTTGAGCGTGCAGGGCTTACCCGGTCTCGTCATCGCGCTGGCCCTGGTGTTCTTCAGCGTCAAGTTCGCCTTCGCCCTGTATCAGACCCCGTTGTTGATGGTGCTCGGCTACTCGATCCTCTTCTGCCCGCTCGCCATCGTCTGCGCCCGCGCCTCGCTCGCCCACGCCCCCGCGCGACTGGAGGAGGCGGCGCGCTCGCTCGGCAAGCGGCCGATCGTCGTACTGGCCAAGGTGACGCTGCCGCTGATGGCCCCCGGTCTCGCGGCGGGCCTCTGCCTGGTCTTCCTGTCGGTGGTCACCGAACTGACCGCGACGCTGATCCTGCTGCCCACCGGCGTCGAGACCCTGGCCACGCAGTTCTGGGCGTACCAGAACGATCAGTCCTACGCAGCCGCCGCGCCCTACGCGGCCGCGATCGTCGCGATCGCGCTCGTGCCGAGCTACCTGATCGGCCGCTGGTTCGACAAGCAACGAGGAGCCTGAGCACTCATGGCGATGACCCCGTTAGTGAGCATCAGCTCCCTGCATAAGTCGTACGGCGCGACGCCGGTGCTGCGCGGCGTCGATCTCACCATCGAGCCCGGCACGATCGCCGCCGTGCTCGGCCCCTCCGGCAGCGGCAAGACCACGCTGCTGCGCCTGCTGGCCGGCTTCGAACGCGCCGACCAGGGCCGCATCGAAATCGACGGCCGGACCGTGGACGACGCGCGGCGCGCCGAGGCCCCGGAGAAGCGCCGCATCGGCTACGTGCCGCAGGACGGCGCGCTCTTCCCGCACCTGACGGTTCGCGCCAACATCGGCTTCGGCCTGGCCCGCGCGCGGCGCCGCTCCGGCCGCGTCGAGGAACTGCTCGAACTCACCGGTCTGAGCGCGATGGCCGAACGCTATCCGCATCAGCTCTCCGGCGGCCAGCAACAGCGCGTCGCCCTCGCCCGCGCCCTGGCCCCGAGCCCGGACCTGGTCCTCCTCGACGAGCCCTTCTCAGCCCTCGACGCCGCACTGCGCGCCAGCGTGCGCACCGAGGTCATCGGGATCCTCCGCGCCACGGCCTGCACGGCGATCCTGGTCACCCACGATCAGGACGAGGCGCTGTCCGCCGCCGACCGCATCGCCGTGTTGCGCGAGGGCCGGGTCGTTCAGTGCGGGACCGCGCAAGAGCTCTACGACTCCCCCGCCGACGCACAGGTGGCTCGCTTCATCGGCGAGGCGAACCTCGTCCCCGCGGCGTTCACTCCGCAAGGCATCGACGCCGGCCCCCTCGGACCGCTCGACGCGCGCGGCGACACGCCCGAAAACGGCGTCGCCATCGCACTGATCCGGCCCGAGCAGCTCAATGTGCACGTCGCGAACCCGGACGACGCCGACGGTACCCGCGGAATCGTCGAACGCTGCGACTACTTCGGCCACGACATGATGCTCACCATCCGCACACACGCCGCGCCGCGCGCCGCCGCGGGGCAGCCCTTGCCGGAGACACTGTTGGCCAGGCTTCCCGCGGGCCCACCCGTGAACGTGGGCACCACGGTCAGACTCACCGTCCGCGGACCGGTGACCACGTGGGCCCAGCCGGCCTGATCGGGTGGGTCGAACAGTGCGATCGCGGCGTCAACCGCACCCGGTGGACGCTCGTGCGCCTCGGCCAGATACCCGCGTGTAGAGCGGGACGAAGCAACAATTCCCTTCCTGGCTCGGCGACCGGCACCTGCGTCGACTACCTCAACGCCTCGCTCCTCCTCACCGCCCTCTATCCGGGGCGGTCGACTGTGGTCGGGGAAGGTGAGGCGCGCCAGGTCGAGCTGAGACGCGTCGTTGCCCGCCGGATCGCTCCAGCGGGCAACGACATGTCGGTGCGCGAGTGGGGCTCAGAAGCCTGCTACTCTTCCAGCGCGATGGCCAGCGCCGGGCACAGGGCGGCGGCCTCGCGAACCGCTTCGGCCGCGTCCTGCGGCGGGTTCTCGGCGAGCAGGACGACGATGCCGTCCTCCTCGCGCTGGTCGAACACGTCGGGCGCGGAGAGCACACACTGGCCGGAGCCGACGCACTTGTCCTGGTCGATGATCACCTGCATGGTTTCTCCTGTCCCGCTCACCAGGTAACCGGGAGCTCGTAGACGCCGTACACCAGCCCGTCGTGCTTCAACGGGATCTCCTCGATATCCGCGGCGAGCCGCAACTCCGGGATGCGGCGGTACAGCGTGCCGTAAACGATCTGCAACTCCACCCGGGCCAGCGGCTGGCCCAGGCACTGGTGCACGCCGAAGCCGAACGCGACGTGCTGGCGCGGGTTGCGGCCGACGTCCAGCCGGTCGGGCTCGGCGAAGACCTCGGGGTCGCGGTTGCCGACGTCGTTGGCCAGCACGAGGCCCTCGCCGGCGCGCACGGTCACCCCGCCGATCTCGATGTCATCCAGGGCCACCCGGCGCCGTCCGGCGTGCACGATGTTGAGGTAGCGCAGCAGTTCTTCGACCGCCGACGCGATCAGCTTCGGGTCCTCGCTCTCCCGCACCCGGGCGAGCTGATCGGGGTGCTGGATCAGCGCCAGCGTGCCGAGCGCGATCATGTTCGCGGTGGTCTCGTGCCCGGCCACCAGCAACAGCTGGCCCATGCCCGCGGCCTCGCTCCGGGTGAGCTCGCCCGCGCGAACCCGCTCGGCGACCAGAGACAGCAGGTCGTCGGCCGGGTGCTCGAGCTTCTCGCCGACCAGCCCGTCGAGGTACTCCAGCAGCTCCCGGACGGTCGCCACCGACTCCTCGGGCGTGGCGGTCTGCTTGATCAGGGCCTTGCTGCGAGTCTGGAAGAACTCGTGGTCCGCGTACGGGACGCCGAGCAACTCGCAGATCACCAGCGAGGGGACCGGCAACGCGAAGGCCTGGACCAGGTCGACCGGCTTCGGCCCGGCCAGCAGCTCGTCGATCAGCCCGTCGACGATCCGCTGGATGGCCGGCCGCAGCGCGTCCACCCGCTTGATGGAGAAGGCCGCGGTGACCATCCGGCGCTGCCGGGCATGCTCGGGGTCGTCCCGGTTGATGAAGGTGCTGCTCTCGGTCCGGCGAGCCTTGAGCCCGGCGGACTGGTGCGGATACCCGGAGCGCCGGGAGTCCGCGCTGACCCGCGGATCACCGAGCAGCGCCCGCTGGTCCTCGAAGCGGCTGATCAGCCACGGGGTGCTGCCGTCCCAGAGCCGGACCCGGCTGATCGGGGCGTGGCTGCGCAACTCGCCGAGCGCGGGCGGCGGATCGAAGGGGCAGCCCGCAGCGCGGGCCATGGGGTAGTCGGGGATCTCGGTCGTCAACGCGTCATGGGTGGGTGCGGAGACGGGGTTCATGGTGCTTCGCCCTTTCCGAAGTTCTCTCGTCGTCGAGGGGCGACCTGTTCGCTACCGACCGTATCAGCGATCTATATAGAATGTCTATGCTTCTTGGCGCAGAACCCTGATTCCAGCGGATGCGGCGGCCGGAGATGGCGCGCGCGATGACGAGGCGCTGGATCTCGCTCTGTCCTTCGAAGAAGGTGTAGATCCTCAGATTGAATGGCGGGATTCACCGATGATCGGGAAACACTGGCCAGCAAGCCGATCGACGCCTCGTCAACAAGCCGGACCGGGAGAACTTTCGCACCATCGGACACGAGCTGAGTCATCCCACGGAACAACCTAACTCATGGCCATTGACCCTGGCCTCGCCGTGCCAAACTACGATAGTTCTGCATGTGAAATCAGCGGATGTAGCGGCCGGAGATGGCACGGGCGATGACGAGGCGCTGGATCTCGCTCGTCCCTTCGAAGATGGTGTAGATCTTCGCGTCGCGGTACATGCGCTCGACGGGGTGTTCGCGGCTGTAGCCGGCGCCGCCGAGGATCTGGATGGCCTTCTCGGTGGCGGCGACGGCTAGTTCGCCGGCGCGGAGTTTGGACATGGAGCCCTGGGCCGCGTCGAAGGGCTTGCCGTTGCGGGCCATCCAGGAGGCCTGCCAGATCAGCAGCCTGACCATCTCGATCTCGGTGCGGATGTCGGCCAGCGAGAAGGCGATCGCCTGGTTCTCGATGATCGGGCGGCCGAAGGCCTCGCGCCGGCCGGCGTATTCGAGGGCGTATTCGTACGCGGCGCGGGCGATGCCGAGGGCCTGGGCGCCGACGGTGGGGCGGCTGACCTCGAAGGTGGCCATCGCAGCCTGCTGAGCCTGGCCCTGGGCCTGAGCGGTGCGCTGCTCGCGGGTGCCGGTCGCCGCCGCCTCGGCCGCGGCCAGGCGCTCGCGGGCCTTCGCGATGCGCCGCTCCAGCCGCTCGCTGCCGCCGAGCAGGCAGCCGCCGGGGACGCGGACCTCGTCCAGGAACACGTCCGCGGTGTGCGACGCGCGCAGGCCCAGCTTCTTGATCTTGCGGCTGGCCTCCAGGCCCTTCGTGCCCGGCGGGACGACGAAGGCCGCCTGTCCGCGCGAGCCGAGGTCGGGTTCCACGCTCGCCACGACGACGTGCACGTTCGCGATGCCGCCGTTGGTGATCCAGGCCTTCTGGCCCGAGATGACCCACTCGTCCTTGGCCTCGTCGTACCGGGCCCGGGTCCGCAGACCGCTGACATCGGACCCGGCCTGCGGCTCGGAGACGCAGAACGCCGCGACCTTCGGCTCCTCCTTGTCACCGAAGCACTGCGGCACCCACTCGAGCAGCTGCTCCTGGGTGCCCGCGGCGAAGATCCCCGCCACGGCGAGCGACGTGCCGAACAGCGCCATGCCGATGCCCGCGTCGCCCCAGAACAGCTCCTCGTTGGCGATCTGCAGCGACAGCCCGGTCGGGTCGCCGAACAGCTCGGCGAGGGATTCGAAGCCGTAGAGCCCGATCTTCGCGGCCTCCTGGATCACCGGCCACGGGGTCTCCTCGCGCTCGTCCCACTCGGGTGCGGCCGGGCGCACCACGTCCCGCGCGAAGCCGTGCACCCACTCGCGCAGCTCCCGCTGCTCCTCGGTCAATTCCAGCGAGAATCCGGTCATGGCGCTGCCCAGTTCCTGACTTTAGAGTAAGTTGACGGGTCAGTAAGGTACCCGGCCCGGCACTAAGGTGACAAGGTGCGCGCGATGAACGAGGAACGGACCCGGCGGCGGCTGCCGCGCGGCGAGCGGGAACAGCAGATCATCGACTGCGCGATCCAGGTCTTCGCCCGGCGCGGCTACAGCGCGGCCTCGGTGGACGAGATCGCCGAGCAGGCCGGGGTCTCCAAGCCCCTCGTGTACCTGTATCTGGAGTCCAAGGAGGGCTTGTTCCTCGCCTGCCTGCGCCGCGAGGAGCAGCGCCTGGTCGCGGCGTTCCAGGACGCCGCGATCGGCGGCGGCACCTCCGAACTGCGGCTCTGGGCCGGATTGCAGGCGTTCTTCGGCTTCGTCGCCGACCATCGGGACAGCTGGGCCGTGCTGCACCGGCAGGCGCCCGACCTCGGCCCGACCATCGCCGAGGAGATCAGCAAGGCCAGGCATTCGATCCTCGACGAGGTCCGCAAACTCGTGCTCGAGGGCATCGCGCTGAGTCCGACGCAGATACACCTCGGAGACGCGGATGCCGACTTCGTGGCGCACGCGCTCGTCGGCGCGGCGGACTCGCTGACCGACTGGATGGAGCGTCACCCGGGCGAGTCGCCGGAGCGGGTGACGCTGCGGCTGATGGGGATGATGTGGGTCGGCATGCGGCAGGTGCTCGGCGGCGAGGTGTGGGCACCGCCGGAACCGGCCGCCGCGGAGTGACCGGC
>NZ_DASZKT010000166.1:0-10679 GCF_035552695.1 Actinospica sp. | reverse complement strand
CCGTTGCTAACGGCTGCGACCCCGGTGACGTTTCTGCGTCACGGGCACTCGACACCTCGGGATCGAAGATTCTCGAGAAAAATTCGCGGGGCGGTGTCGGATCGAGGCGGAGGTGTTCGTAGTAGTTCTGAGCGGCTGCCCATGAGGAGCAGCGCACAGAGAAGGAGACCACCCGAATGAAGCTGACGACCATGACGCAGATCACCCTCGATGGCGTGGTGCAGGGAAACGGCGCCGCGTCGGAAGAGGACCGCAGGAACGGGTTCGAGCGCGGCGGATGGGCCCTGGGGGCGGGCGACGACGAGACGCGAGCGTTCATCACCGAGACCTACCAGCACGCCGACGCGTTCCTGTTCGGCCGACGTACCTACGAGCTGTTCGCCGGCTCCTGGGGAGCGATCGCGGACATGCGTGCCCACCCCATCGGCGCAGCGTTGAACAGCGCCCCCAAGTACATCGCGTCAACCACGCTCAGCGATCCGGAATGGGAGAACACGACCGTCCTGTCCGGTGATCTCGTTGCGGCCGTCAGCGAATTGAAAGCCCGGCCCGGCGGCGAACTGCAGGTGCACGGCAGCGGCACCCTGATCCGATCATTGCTCGAAAACGGACTGGTCGACGAGATCACCCTGCTCATCATCCCCGTGATCCTCGGCCAGGGTACGCGGCTGTTCCCCGGCACCGGCCCGGACCTGGCGCTTCGCATGATCGACTCGCGCGTCGACTCGAAGGGCGTAACGATCCAGGCCTTCCGGCCGAACGGGCGCCCGCAGTATCCGTCGGCCAGGTGACATTCGGCGTAAGAGGCTGGGCCCTGACATTCATTGAGTAGGTTTATCGAGACAGAATATGGTAAATCGGGCAGTGAACCGAGTTCTCCGCTCACTGGAGCTGACCCATGGAAAACACCGAACAAGAGCCGCGCCGCCACGGCAATCTGACCCTGATCACGGCGGGCAGCAATGAGACTGTTCCCAACGGCATCCCGTATGGAGCCCTCAGCCTCGACTCGCTCGACACGTCTGAGGTCAAGGCTTGGGTGGAGAAGAACAAGCGATACTCGATCTTCGTCATGCCTGGCAGCCACTTGGAGATGAAGGGCGTGCCCGCGATCACCGTGACGTCCAGTTACGAGGACTACGTGGCGGTCATCAAGGCTATGCCGCTGTAGCAACCTGGTCAGGCGTCGTCTGCCGACTGTCGGGCGCGGGCCAGTCCGAGGGACTAGCGCTCGTACTTCTCCTTCCACCGGAAGGTGCGCAGCGCCAGCAGCAGGCTTCCGACCAGCCAGGCGGCGAGGATCAACGCGGTCTGCGGCAGTTGCCAGGCGTGCGAGGGCTCGGCGACCAGCGCCTGATCCGACAGGAACACCGAGCGCAGCCCCTGGCACATCCACTTGAGCGGGAACAACCCGCCGATAGTGCGGAGCGTCGGACTCAGCTGGTTGAGCGGGAAGAACACGCCCGAGATGAACTGCAGGACGAGGAAGGGCGGCAGGGTGACGGCGTTGGCCGTGCGCCCGTCCTTCACCCAGCCGCCGAGCAGCACTCCCAGGCCTGCGCAGGTCCCGAGGCCGAGGGCGAAGACCCACACGAGGGTGAACCAGCGCCCGGCCGTCGCGGGCAGGTGCACGTGGAAGAAGATGACGGCGCAGGTGATCAGCAGCGTCGTCTGAATGACGCCTTCGACGAGAGCGGCGAGGAGCTTGCCGAGGAAATACGAGAGCTGCGGCATCGGCAGGCCGCGCAGACGTTTGATGCTCTTGTCGGTACGGTCGGACGCGATGGCGATCGACACGCTCTGGAAGCCGATGGACATCATCCCGGTCGCGGTGATTCCGGCGGTGAAGTACTGCACGTAGGGGATGTTCGTGCCCTGCACGTTCCCGCTGAAGATGGAGCCGAAGATCAAGAGCATGATCAGCGGGTAACCGAAGGTGAAGACGACGGCGTCGCGCTGGCGGAAATACTGCAGGAGTTCGAGCCTGGCCCGGCGAACGCCGAGCTTGAGCGCCGAGGGCAGGTGTACGTTCGGCGACCGTTCGGCTGGGCCGGTGCCGGTGCCGCCGCTGCTCGTCGTCCCTGGAATTCCGAGCGCGCTCATCGCGTCTCCTGTCCGGCCGAGCTTGCCTCCGCGTGGCCCGCGTCCGTCCCATCGACCATCGCGAGATAGATCTCCTCGAGGGTGGGCTGGTGCACGGACAGGCCCCTGATCTCCTCGCCTTCGGGTTGACGGGCCAACAGTTCCCGCAGCGCCCTCGTCGGTTCGGCCGTCTCGAGCCGCCGCTCCACGCCGTGCTCGTCGTCGATCCACGTGATCACGGTCGGGGCCCGGTCGCGCCCGCCGAGCCGATCCGGGGTGTCCAGGGCGAGCAGCCGGCCGTGGTTGATCACCGCGACACGGTCGGCGAGCTGTTCGGCCTCATCGAGGTAGTGCGTCGTCAGCAGGATCGTGGTGCCGGACGTGCGCAGGGCGCGGATCAGCTCCCAGAACCGGCGCCGCGCCTCGGGGTCGAAGCCGGTCGTCGGCTCATCCAGGAACAGCACCTCCGGCCGGCCGAGGATGCCGAGGGCCACGTCGAGCCGCCGACGTTGGCCGCCGGACAGCTTGGCGTCGCGCACCTTGCGCTGTTCGGTCAGCCCGACGAGCTCGATCACCTCGTCCGGATCGCGAGGCTGCGGGAAGTACCCGGCGAAGTGGCGCACGACCTCGAGCACGGTCAGGTCGTGGAAGTCGCCGACGGACTGCAGCACGATGCCGATCCGCGCGCGCCAGGCCCGGTCCGCCCGCTGCGGATCCACGCCGAGGACAGCCACCTGCCCTCCGTCACGGGACCGGTGACCCTCCAGAATCTCGGTGGTCGTCGTCTTACCCGCACCGTTCGGCCCGAGCAGCGCGAAGGTCTCCCCCGCCGCCACCTCGAAGCTCAGCCCGTCCACGGCGTTGCGCTGCGCATATGTCTTGACCAGCGCGTGCACGCGTACGGCCGCCTCCCCTCCCCCTGGTCCCATGCGTTGAGACTACCCAGCAGGGCGACGCTCGTCGACAAGGCCTTCCCACGACCAATGCGGAATCCCCAAGCCGTCTGGGACGTCGTCCGCGCTCTCGGGATAGCGGGAGATCGGACCCGAGGTCGTCGCCCAGGCGAAGTAGTCGTGGAGCGCCTGCCCGAGTCGCTCGTCGTCGGCGAGGCCGACGTCTACGAGCGCCTGGTCGAAGCACTCGATCGCACGGCGGTCCATCTCCCCGTGTAGGCCTTCGCCGCTGTGCATCCGGACTACCGCGGTCTCGTCCCCGTACCTGTCCGAGAACGTCGTCGGGCCGCCCAAAGCCTCAATCCAGTACGCGGCCAGCCGCTCGGTGTGCGCCGCGCTGAAGCCGTGGGTGAACGCGTGGCTGACAACCTCGTCCGCCAACACTCGGGTGTGCCACGCATCGGCCAGACGCAACAGCCCGTCGTCCCCGCCCGCAGCCTCATAGAGCGTCGTCATGTCACCAGGATGCCACGCATCCGGCGACGGTCGCCTGAATACGTGAGAGAGATGGGCAGCCCGGCTGAGCAGGATTCGCGCTCATCACGATTCAGCAGCGCAGGCAGTACATCCAGGACTTCACGCGCATCGTCGAAGAGCAGGAGAAGGTCGAGAGCAGGCGGTCGCCGAGCGCGGCTGACGCCTGCCCGCGCGATCATCTCTCTGTCAACGTGGCTTCTCGGCGAAGTCGGACGCCCGGAAGCATCCATGGATGTGGTCGTTGACGATTCCGACGTTCTGCATGAACGCGTACACGCTCGTGGGTCCGACGAACCGGTACCCTTGAGCCTTCAGCTCCTTGGCGAGCGCTTCGGCCTGCGGTGTGGACTTGGGCAGGCTCGCGATCGACCGCGGCGCCCGCTTGCGGTTGCTCTCGTACGACTTCGCACGTGCGCCCAGGGTCGGCGACGACGCCGCCATGGCGCGAGCGTTGTCGATAGTGGCTTGGATCTTGCCGCGGTTGCGGATGATCGAGGCGTCCTGCACGAGACGGTCGACGTCCTCGCCGGTCAGCTTCGCGACCTTCGCCACGTCGAAATCCCGGAAGGCCCGCCGGAACGCGTCTCGCTTTCCGAAGACGATCGACCAACTCAATCCGACTTCGAACACACCGAGGGTGAGCGCCTCGAACAGCGCCGATTCGTCATACGTGCGAGTGCCCCAGACCTCGTCGTGATAGCGGCCGAAGGCGGTGTCGCCCTGTCCGGCCCACGCACACCGGGGCTTGTCGTCGTACCCGATGATCACATCGTCGTTCATGGGCGCTGCTCCGGCTCAGGCGGCGAGAGCGCGGCCGATGAAGGCGGCGACGGCGACGGGCTGAGCGATGAACGCCGTGTGCGAGCCGGCGATCTCCTCGGTGGTCGAGCCCATCCGCTTGGCCATGAAGCGCTCGGTGTCCGGCGGGATGGAATTGTCGTGCTCTGAGACGAGGTACCAGGACGGCTTGGTCTTCCAGCCCGCCGCGGTCGCGTTCTCGGTGAGCGCGGCTAGCGAGAGGGGGCGCTGGGTGGCGAACATGACGTCGGCGACGTCGGCCGGCACGTCCGCGCAGAAGGTCTCGCGGAACCGCTCCTTGGCGATGTAGAGGTCCGGGCCGCCGGGCGCTCCGGGCGCGTCGTAGCCGGTCGGGTACGAGGTCGTGGCAAGCAGCGACGGCGGGTAGCCCTCTTGCACGCCGGCGCAGCTCTCGCCGACGTCAAGGCTGAACGCGGCGACGTAGACGAGGGCGGTGACGTTGTCGAGAACGGCCGAAGCCTGGGAGATGACCGCGCCGCCGTACGAGTGACCGACGAGCACGACGGGCCCGCCGATCGAGCGCACCACGTCCGCGACGGCGGCCGCGTCGAAGGCGAGGCTGCGCAGGGGATTCGGCGGGGCGATGACCGTGCGTCCCGCGGCCTCCAACTCGCGGATCACTCCGGCGAAGCCGGAGGCGTCGGCGAACGCGCCGTGCACCAGTACTACCGTCGGCGAATCGGTCATGATGAAGCACTCCTTCTCGCTGAACGATCGGGTTACAGCTCCTCTGACTTGACCCTGGCATTTCGGAATGCGGCGTTCCGTCACCTATTCAGGTGGCCATTATGTGGCGGCCGCCGGCCTGAGGTCCCTCACCCGAATACGTGAGATGCCGGAAAGCGATCGCTATACTTGGGGCATGGCGACGACGAATCCGCCGAGCCCGAACACGAGCGCCGTGCCGCGCACCGGCGGCCGCGGCGCACGCGAACGGATCCTGCGGGCCGCCGGGGAGCTGTTCTACGAACGCGGAATCCATGCCACCGGAGTCGCGGCGCTCGTCGAGTCCGCGCACGTCTCGACCCGCACCTTCTACCAGCAGTTCGGATCCAAGAACGCGCTGGTCGAGGCGTACCTGAACCGCTTCGAGGCGGATGGCGCCCTCGAGTCCGAACTGCAGCTCGAGCGCGCGGATCTGCCCCCGGCCGAGCGGCTGATCGCGATCTTCGATCCGCTGGAGGCGATGTTGCGCGGGCCTGCGGCGATTCGTGGCTGCCCGTTCCACAACGCCGCCGTGGAGGCCGCGGGCGAGATGCCCGAGGCCGCCCGCATCATCGAGCGGCACAAGCGGGGTTTCCTCGACCGTCTCAGCGGCGTCGCTGCCGAAGCCGGCGTCGCCGACGCGGACTCGCTCGCCAGGCAGCTCGCCGTGCTCTACGAGGGCGCGAACGCGCTGGCAGCGTCGTGTAACGACCCGCGCGTCGTCGATGACGCGCGAACCGCCGCGACGGTGCTGCTCAACGTGGCGCTTGGCCGAGCTCACGCATAGACCTCTCACCCAGGGAGTCGGACCATGGCCGAGTCGATGGACACCGGAGCACGGGTACGGCCTGCCGTCTTACGCGGACGCGCCGAACCGATGGCGCGCGCCCTCGCCATGCTGCGCGGCGCCGGCCGACACGGATCGGGTGGCGTCATGCTGGCCTGCGGACCGGCTGGAATCGGCAAGACGGCGCTGCTCGCCGAAGTCTGCCTGCAAGCGGATCGGATGGGCGTGCGCGCTCTCGTCGGCAGATGCGAGCCGATGGAAGAGTTGCATCCCGCCGCGCCGCTGATCGCCGCGCTGCGCGGCGCCCGGGGACCGCTCATCACCGTCGAGCAGTTCGAACAGATCATCCGGACCGTCGACGAACCGCTGCTGCTCGTCGAGCGGATCGCGGACGCCTTGGAGCAGGCGGCGGCCGCCGGGCCCGTGCTCGTCGCGATCGACGATGTGCAATGGGCCGATCGGATGACTCGGTTCGTCATCCGCACGCTGCTCTCGCGCCTGCTGGGTCTGCCCGTGGTGTGGCTGCTGGCCAGCCGCGACGACGATCCGCGAGCCGACCTGATCGGACTCGACGTCGCGCGGGTCGAGCATGTCCGGCTGGCGCCGCTGTCGAGCTTGGATCTGGCCGCCATCGCTCATGATCGCCTCGGAAGAGTTCCGGATACGCGAACGCGCGGGTTCTTGGAGGCGTGTGCGGGAAATCCGTTGCTGGCCATGCAGATCTTGGACGGCATGGTCCGCTCGGCCGCGCGCGGACGACAGGACGCCGTGCCCGCCGCCTTCAATGCCGCCATCGCCCAGCGACTGGCCGACCTGGACGACGCGACGCGTGACCTGGTCGCGCTCGTGGCGGTGGCCGGCCGGCCGCTGCCGTTGAGGGAGGCGGTCAGGGTCCTGCCTTCGCTGCCCGCATCCGTTGCGGACGCGCTGGCCGAAGCGATCGAAAGCGGCCTGCTGGTCGCAACAGACGATGTGCTCGCGTCGTACCACGATCTCGTGCGCGAAGCGGTCTGCGCAGCGCTATCCGAGAGCGATGTGCGGAGGCTGCATCGGAGGTTCGCGGAGTACTGCCTCGACTCGTCGGCAGATCTGCCGGCTGCTGCGGCGCACGCGCGCGCCGCAGCGGAGCCCGGGGATCTCGTCAGCGCCGGAATTCTCGTCACCGCTGCGGAGCGGTTGACCGTGACGTGCCCGGATGACGCCGGCGACCTCGCCACACTCGCATTCCGCACGGTTCGTCCGGACCAGCCCGAATGGCTCGAGACGGGCCGGCGATGCCTGTCGGTGCTATGCCGCACCCAGCGGGCGAACGAGGCCATCGCCGTCGCCGACGCGATGCTCGCCCGCATCGACGACGCGAACCTCAGCGGCGCGATCGAGACAGAGGCCGCGCGCGCCCTGTGGCTCAGCGGCAGGCTCGACGAACTGCTCGCGCGCGTGGAACCGGCGCTGGCCGCGGAGACGCTCGATCCGGGCGTGCGAGCACGTCTCCAGGCGGCTCGTGCCCTGGCCAACACCCGTCTGCTCTCCGGCGAAAGTGCGGCGCTCGAGGCGTCGCACGCCCTCGATGACGCCCGAGCCAGCGGAGATCGGGACGCCCTGGCATCGGCCCTGCAGGCCGCGGGCGAGGCGGCCAGAAACGAAGCCCGGCACCGGGATGCGCTGGCCTACTACCGGGAACTCAGGGGATTGACAGGAGCCCACCGGCTCGCCGAAGAGATCACGACGCTGCAGTTCCTCGATCGCTACGACCACGCGCAGACACTGCTCAACGAGGTCCGTGCGGACGCCGAGAATGCCACCGAATCGATCCTCCCTGGGCTTCATTGCGCGCAGTTGTGGCAGGACTACAACCTCGGGCGCTTCGACGACGCCGAGGCCGAAGCAAGCACCCTGATCGAGCTCGGGCGGCAGCTCGGCAGCGGCGTGTACGCACTCGACGCCGCCATCGTGCAGATCTCGATCGCTCTACTGCGCGGCGATACGCAGAGCGCCGCAGCGCGCATTTCCTTCGCCGAGCAGCTCACCGGGGCGGACAGCAGCCTCCGCCAACCCGGACTGAGCGTGATGCACGGGTGGCTCGCGGCCGCCCAAGGCGACATCGCGACCGCGCTGAACCGGCTCGGGCCGGTCGCGAGGGGCGCGACCGGCTCATGCAACTTCTACCCGCTCTGGCCGTGCTGGATGGGAATGTTCTTCGAAATCGGCGCGGCGGCCGGGGACGCCGCGTTCTCAGAGGTCGTCGTCAACGTCGCCGAACTCGCGGCTGCCCGGAACCCCGGGGTCGCCAGCTTCGAAGGCGTGGCACTCAACGTGCGCGGACGCAGCAAGGGCGACCTGGCGATGATCGCTCAAGCCGCGGACGTGCTGGCGCGCAGCCCGCGCCCATTGCTCCGCGGTTACGGGGCGGACTGCTATGGCAGAGCGCTGCTTGCGGAGGGAGACCGAGCCGGCGCGCTGGTCCAGCTCGACCGGGCCTGGGACGACTACCACCGGACCGACGCCCGCGGCTACCGCGCCGAAGTCCAGCGGGTGATGCGCGAGGCCGGGGTTCGACGCGAGAAGTGGTCGGCGGCGACCGCGCGCGCCGACACCGGGTGGGCGTCCCTCACTGACGCCGAGCGCCGCGTGGCCGTGCTCATCGCCGAAGGACACACCAACCGGTCTGCCGCCGCCGAACTCGGGCTGTCCGTCAACACGATCGGCACGCACTTGCGCCTCGTGTTCACGAAGCTCGGCGTCCAGTCGCGCGTGCAGCTGGCGAATAGGCTCGCAGGGCGTTGAATTCCGCGGTGAGGTCGGCGAGAGCTGATTCGGTGGCGGAGGCGAGCGTGGCGGCGCGGGCGGGATCGTCCTGGGTGGAGGTGACGAGGGTGTGGAGGGAGAGTTCGGCGCGGGCTAGGCGGGCCGTGGTGGCGACGAGGGCACGGGCGTCGTCGGCGGTCAGCGGCGGGTGCGGGGGCTCGACGGCGAGGCGCGCGGCCGCTGCCTCGGCGTCGGTGCGGGCTCGGCGGGCGGCGGATTGCAGGGTCCTGAGACGATTCGCGTCGGCGCCGGACGAGGCGAGTTCGTGCAGGAGGGCGGCGACGTACGCCTGGTGTGCGTCGATGAGGCGGGCGAAGATCTGCGGGGCGGCGCGGCCGTGCCAGGTGGGCCAGGCGGCGTACGCGACCAGCGCGATCAAGGCGCCGAGGGCGGTGTCGGTCAGGCGCACGGTGGCCGTCGTCTCCGCGCTCAGGCCGAGGATGTCGAGCAGCAGCACGATGAAGACGGTCAGGAAGACGCTGTACATGAGGTAGTCGACCTCGAATACCGCGTACGCCGCGGCGACGGCGATGCCGGCCACGAGGACGAGGCCGACCGGCGTGCCGTGGAACAGCATGGCGATCACCGCCCCGAGCAGGGCGCCGACGGCGGTGCCGAGGGCTCGGTGCACGCCGCGGGACACCGTCGAGGTGTAGTCCGGCTTGAGGACGAGGAAGACGGTCAGCACGACCCAGCGGCCTTCGTAGAGTCCTGTGATCCAAACGAAGGCCTCTGCGATACCGGCTGCGGCCGCGAGACGGAGCGCGTGGCGGCCGATCTCCCCCGCGGGGGTGAGGTGGGCGCGGAGGGTGGCCAGGGCGGGGGTGTCGGCGAGCGCGGCCGGAGCGGTGGCATCGCCGGCGGAAGTGGAGTCGAGGCTGGTCAGCAGGTCGGTGATGGAGCGGAGGTGGGTGAGCAGCGCAGTCGCGGCCCAGTGCCAGTCGGCCTCGGGGGCGGCGGGAGACGCGGGAAGGGTGGGGACAGTAGGGAAGGTCGGGACGGCGTGGGGCGTACGGCGGCTTCGGGCGTCTCGGGTGGCGAGGGTCTCGGCGGCGACGCTGAGTACGTGGGCTGATTCGGTGGCGAGGCGGCGAGCGGCCGGGTCGTCGGCTCCGTGCTCCGCGAGGGAGGCGAGCGCGGCGCGTACCTGCTCGGCGTGTTCGAGCAGGGCGGCGTACGTGCCGCGGGTGGCGCGCGGGAGCAGGGGGTTCGGGTCGGCGAGGCGCGCGGCGGCCGGGAATGCGACGGGGGCGGGCGCCTGGTGCGTGCCACGCGCGACCCGCCCGGCGTATTCGGCGAGGTAGCGGTACGACGCGGCCATCGCGGCACGCTCGTGCCCGCCGCGGCGCGCGGCCCAGGACAGCGTGACGACGCCGGCCTGCAGCGCCGTGCCCGCGAGGACGAGGCCCGCACGGTACGCGGCCTGGGTCGGGTCGAGCGGCGTGCCGATCGCGATGAGCAGCGCGACGGGCCAGAGGGCGGCGACGGCGCCGCGGCGCTGGCCGAGGCTGATGGCGAGTCCGGCGGCGTAACCCCACAGGGCGATCACCGGGATCAGCGCCCAGGGATGCCAGGCGGCGACGGTCCCGCCGACGAAGGTCGAGACCGCGGTGCCGAGACCGGCGACGCCGACGGCGGACAGGCGGGTCCGGGTGACGCCCTGGAACGAGGCGAGTCCGGCGAGCAGGGCGCCGAGCGCCGCGAAGACTCCGTCCACCGGCCGGCCTGCGATGACGCCGATCAGCAGGGGAAGCAGCACTCCCCCGGCGACGGCGAGCGCGCGGCGGGCCGCGGGTGCGGCGCGGCGCAGGTCGCTGGGTCGGGCCGCGGCGGCCCATTCATAGCGGGCGAGGTAGCTGAGCGCGGGCCACGAGGGGCGCCGGCCCGGGCCCTCGGGCGTGGGACCGGGTGTGGCTCGGCGTTCGGCGGCGATGGTCACGATCGCGGCTCTCCTGACTGCGGCAGCGGGATCGACGGGTCTTGGCGACTGTTGGACCGTCGGCTGCGCTGCCGCAGGGTGAGCGCGATGGGCTCTGTGTCCAATGATCCAC
>NZ_DASZKT010000165.1:0-1576 GCF_035552695.1 Actinospica sp. | reverse complement strand
GTGGAGGCTGCGTGTCAGCAGGTGCTGGCGATCCGTGAGAGCGGTGCTTTCAACGGTGTGCATCTGGTATCTGTGGGCCGCTACCGTCAGGTCGCCGCCATGCTGGAAACCGAACTTCAACCGCGAGTACGAGCCACGGCCTCAGGGACTGAACCACATGCTGGGTACGTGAGGGCCTCGCCGTGACGGGCGGGCCTCATGCCTGTACTGCCCGCTTGATTCACGCTGCCTTGAGCCGGGTGCGTTCCGCGGCCACGATCGCCTGCCGCAGTTCGGTCTCTGAGCCGGTTTCCACCGCGTCCGGTGTCGCGTTCGCCATGTCGCTGCGACGCGCGTACTCGTCGAACGCCTCGCGCTTGTCAGCAAGCAGTTCGAGGATTCGCTGGTCGACGCTGTCCTCGCACAGCAGCCGGTGTACGTCCACCCGGCGAACCTGGCCCATCCGGTGCGCGCGGGCGATCGCCTGCTCCTCGATTGACGGCGTCAGTTGCGGCTCGGCGATGATGATCACCGACGCGGCCTGGATGTTCAGGCCCACGCCGCCCGCCTGGATCTGGGAGATCAGCACCGCGGGTCCTTTGACGTTCGTGAGCTCGTCCACCATCGCCTGGCGGTCGGCCGGCGAAATGCCCCCGGTCAGCGGGCCGACGACGGTGATGCCGGGGACGCCGTCACGCCCGGACAGCACCTCGGCCACCGTCTCAAGCACGTCGCGGAAGTACGAGAACACGATGACCTTGCGCCCGCCGTCTGCTGCCTCGCTGACGATCTCCACCAGCCGCCGGAGCTTGGCCGATCCCTTCACCGTGCCCGGGTCGAACGCGGCCCGGCGCATCGCCATGAAGTTCCCTTCGAGTACCGCCTTCCGGTACGCGCGCATCGCCGCTCCCTCGAGCGCCACCCACTCCTGGGTCTCCAGCCGGCTCGGCAGTTCGCTGAGCACGTCTTCCTGATTACGCCGCAGGTAAACGGGCGCCACCTGCTCCCGGAACCTCGTGCCATCCAGCGCCTCATCCTTGATGTGCAGGTCTTCGGCGACTTGCGGGCGCAGGTGCCCGACGAGAACCCGGAACTCCTCGACCCTGTTCTCCATCGGGGTCCCCGTCAGGAACAGTGCCCGCCTGCTCCGGTCGGCCCACTCGCTAACCGCCTGGGTGCGCAACGCGTTCGGGTTCTTCGCGTAGTGCGCCTCGTCGACGACCATCATCGCCACCGCGACGTCCAGGTCTCCCGGCATGGTGCGCAGCGCCTCGAACGTCGTGACGGCAACGCCGCCGTTGGCCGCCCACTCCTGCTCGGCCGCCCGCCGCTTCGCGCCTGGCAGGTGGAGCCGACGGGCCTCGAGCAGCGTGTGCCGCTCCACCTCGCGCGTCCAGTTGATGACCACGCTCGCCGGGCAGACGACCAGGAAGTGCGTCGCGCCCTTGGCCGCCAGGTGGCACATCGCGGCGAGTGACTCTATCGTCTTGCCCAGGCCCATCTCGTCGCCGAGGATCACCCGCTCCTGGACCAGCGCGAACTTCGCGCCGAACGCCTGGTAACCGCGCAGCGATACCTTGAGCAGGGACTGGTCGAG
>NZ_DASZKT010000164.1:0-8916 GCF_035552695.1 Actinospica sp. | reverse complement strand
CGCGGTATTCCTGGCCGTTGACCATGTCGCGGAAGACGCCGTCGTCGGTGAACAGGTCGACGAAGCCCTGCACGTTCAGGACGTCGCCTTCGGCGTAGTGGTAGGCCTGGCGGACGACGTGTTCGACTTCGGTGGTCATGGTGGGCTCCCTCGTGAGAAATCAAATGTTTGCTTGATGAAGAGGCTATGTCGACCCCGCAAGCCTGTCAAGCGATCGTTTGAATTGATTCGTCGATCGGGCCGCGGCCGCGGATCAGCCGATGCCCTGGTCGCCCCGGAACGCCCCGGCCAGCACGGGCAACAGCAGGCGCTCGATCTCTGCCACGGGCTTGCCTGCCAGGTCGGCGCCGATGGGCGCGAGCGCCAGCCAGTTCACCATGCCGGCCGCGCATCGGAGCCGAAAGATCAGCTCCTCGTGCCCGAGCTCGGGGTGGTGCGCCGCGAGCACCCGCAGGGCGTCCGCCCGGGTCTCGTCGAACTTGCTGTCCAGACGATCCCAGCCTTCCGGCGGATCGGCCCCGAATCGCGCCACGGTCCGCATGACAGCAAGAGCGTGCCCACCCGCCGCCAGCGCATCGACCATCGGCCGGGCGAACGCCGCGGCCAGTTCGAGGAGCGTCGATCCGGACGTCAGGGCACTCATCGTCACGTGCTGAGCGTCCAGATACCGCTCCAGCGCGACTTCGGCGGCCGTCTCGCACAACACCTTCAGCGATCCGAAGTGGTAGCTGACCGCCGCGACGTTGGCCCCGGCGGCCTCCGTGATCTCACGGAGCGTCACCCCCTCGGGGCCTCGTTCCGCGAGCTGATCCAGGGCAGCAGCCAGCAGCTGATCCCGGGTACGCTGACCAGCCTCACGACGCAGATCCACGCTCTTCGCTCGCACGACTTGAACTTAAGCAGTTGTTTACTTGCCTGTCAAGCAATCGATCGCTTGACTTGTGAGGGAACATCCGTGATACACGAGGCGCAGCTGGAATGCGGATGGCTTCGATCTGCAAGACGCGCTCGCCGCTCTCGGGGCGCCGGATTATGTTGATGGCGCGGATCCCGGGCTCCCACTCACATCCACGCCCAGGGCTACGGCACAGATTCCGCGCACTCGCCGCATATCAATTGTCTGGCGCAACCTCATGCTGGAGGTTCCCGTGTCCACCCAACACCCACCGCGCCGTCTCCTGCCGGCCGCGACCGCCGCCCTGTCGTTGGCGGGCGCGCTCGCGCTCGCGCCGCCGCTGGCCCAACCCGCGGCGGCGCAGAATCTGACCACCGCCTGGCAGAACGGCGCGTTCTCGGTCGACACCGGGGGCGTGGTCAGCCGCTCCGATGTCGTGCTCGGACAGCCGAACACCGCGCCCGCGCAGGCGCTGCCGCTGGGCAACGGATCCCTCGGCGTCGCCGCGTGGGCCGCGAACGGCCTCACCGCGCAGCTCAACCGCAGCGACACCATGCCGTACCGGCTGTCTCCCGGCCAGGTGCAGATCCCCGGCCTCGCGGCGATGACCACGGCCGCGGACTTCAGCGGACATCTGGATCTCTACGACGGCGTGCTCGACGAGTCCGGCGGCGGGATGAGCCTGCGGGCCTGGGTGCCGGCGAACAAGGACGAACTGGTGGTCGAGGTCACCGGAGCCGCGCCGGGCGCGGCGGAGACCGCGAACCTGAACCTGTGGTCCGGCCGATCTCCCGCGGCCTCGGCGTCCGGCGCCTACGGCGCGCTGGCCCAGACCTGGGCTGACAATTCACAGTCCGGCTCCTCCGGCCAGACCTTCGGCGCCATGTCCGCGATCACTGCGGGCGGCCAGAACGTCAGCGCGTCGGTGGTGAACTCCACGCAGGTCAAGGTCTCCTTCAACGCGGAATCCGACGGCTCGTTCGCCGTCGTCGTGGCCGCGCCGAAATGGACCGGCGGGGACGCGATCTCCACCGCCACGTCGCTGATCGGGTCCGATCCGACCGCCGCCGCATCCGGACTGCTGGCCGCACAGGCCGCCTGGTGGAACGGCTACTGGGCGAACTCCGGTCTGATCGAGGCGAACTCCTCCGATGGCACCGCGCAGTACATGGAGAATCTCCGGACCCTCTACCTCTACTACGAGGCCGCCTCGATGAAGTCCGGCGCGTACCCGGGCAGCCAGGCGGGCGTCGCGGACATGTTCGCCTACGACGAGGACCAGCAGGACTGGTATCCCGCCGGCTACTGGCTGTGGAACCTGCGCGGGCAGATCGCGGCGAACCTCAGCTCCGGCGACTTCGCGCTGAACCTGCCCATCTTCAACATGTACCTCAATGATCTGCCGGCCATCGAGTCGTGGACCGGCGCGCAGATGGGCGGCCTGTCCGGCGCCTGCGTCCCCGAGACGATGCGCTTCAACGGCAACGGGTACTACAACGGCGGCGACAACACGCAGAACGCCTCGTGCGCCACCGCGTCGAGCCCGAGTTGGAACGCCGAGAACGTCACCAGCGGCGCCGAGCTCGCGACATGGATCTGGCAGCAGTACCTCGACACCGGCAGCATCAGCTTCCTGCGGACGTACTACCCGATCCTCCAGCAGACCGCGACCTTCCTGCTCAACTATCAGAGCCTTGGCTCGGACGGCTACCTGCACGCCACCGCGAACGCGCACGAAACCCAGTGGGCGGTAACCGATCCGACCACTGACCTGGTCGCCGACCAGGCGCTGTTACCGGCCGTGGTGAGCGCGGCGACACTGCTGAACACCGACTCCTCGCTCGTCGCCCGGCTCAGGACGGCCGAGAACCAGATCGAGCCGTACGCGCGGGCCGGCCAGTCCAGTCTCAGCACCCTGCTCAACTCCCAGCCCACCTCGGCCTCTGCCGTCTCCTCCCTCGACGCGCAGGGCAACGACGTCATCGCCGACTCCTACCAGCCGTCCGCGACGGTCCGGAACATCGAGAACATCGGCCTCGAACCGGTCTGGCCGTGGGGGGTGATCGGAGACGACACGAGCGTCAACGGCGACAACCTGACCGCTCTGGCCGACCGCACCTTCCAGTACCGGCCGAACGTGGACGCCAACGACTGGAGCCTCGACGCGGTCGACGCCGCGCGGCTCGACAACGCCTCGGCCGTCGAGTCCAACCTCGTCGCCGTTACCGAGAAGTACCAGGGCTATATCAGTGGTCTGGCCGCGTTCAGTACTCCGAGCGACGAGCCGTACATCGAGCAGTCCTCCGCCGTCGCCGCCGCCATGGACGAGGCGCTCGCCACCGACTACGACGGCACGATCCGCTTCGCGCCCGCCTGGCCCTCCGGCTGGGACGCCTCGGGCACCGTCGCAATCCAGGGCGGGTCGAAGGTGGATGTCCAGGTCGAGGGCGGAACCCTGGCCACCGCGGCGATCCAGGCCGCCAGTAGCACGACGCTGAGCGTACGCAACCCGTGGTCCGCGAGCGGCGGGCAGGCCGAGGTCGTCAACGGATCCACCGGCGCCGTCGTGGTCGCGGCGACCACCGCCGCGACCTTCAGCGTGCCGGTCGCCGCGGGCGGCACCTACCTGGTCGAGCAGCCCTCGAATCCGACCACCTCGCTCAGCTTCGCCCAGGTCACCGGAACGCAGGCGACCGCGGCCAAACACCTCGGCCCGGTGCAGATCGGCCTCGGCCCGGCCAGCGGGAACGCCGGCCTCTCGGCTTCCTACAACGACGTCGGCATCACCGCCGACAACAACACCGGGCCGGGCAACTACGACGGCAACGGCTCGACCTTCTCCGAAACAGCGCTCACCAACGCCGGAGCCGGGCCGGGCGAGCAGATCGTATCCAACGGCGTCACGTACACGATCCCGAACGTCGCCGCGGGCACCGACGACAACACCGTCGCCGAAGGACAGACCATCGACCTTTCCGGAAGCGCCGCCGCCCTCGGCTTCCTGGTCTCGGCGAGTTACGGTCCGGCCAGCGGCGGAGGCACCATCACCTACACGGACGGCAGTACCCAGACATACAGCCTCACCGTCCCCGACTGGTTCTCCACCGGCGCGCCGAGCGGCGGAGCGGTCGCGGTGAACTCGGCCTATCTGAACACCCAGGGCAACACCACGTTCGCCCACACGGCCGACATCTTCTCCATCAACGTTCCGCTTACCTCAGGCAAGACCGTCGCGTCCGTGACCCTGCCACCCGGCTCCGCCGTGGCGTCCGGCACTCCCGCGCTCCACGTCTTCGCCCTCGCATTCAGCTGAAAATGGCGGTGATCACCCTGCGGGCGCGCGCCCGCAGGGTGATCAGGTCGTGTCGAGCCGGTACGCCGTCAGAGCGTTGTCCCGGTACACGAGGCGCTCTTCCGAGGAGCTCAACGGGCCGAGTGCGTCCGCCAGGGCCGCCGAGACCGAATGGTACGAGCCGGCGAGCAGGCACACCGGCCAGTCCGAGCCGAACATGACCCGATCCGTTCCGAACCACTCGACCACGCTCGCCACGAACGGGCGCAGATCCGCGGAAGTCCACTGCATCCAATCGGCCTCGGTCACCATGCCCGAGAGCTTCACCCTGACGTTGGGCAGGGCGGCCAGCCGCGGCATCCGCTCGGACCACAGCTCGTCATGTCCGTCGACGATGCGGGGTTTGGCGATGTGGTCGAGCACGAACCGCAGTTCGGGGAACGCCGCGACGGTCTCGGTCGCGGCGGGCAGTTCGCGGGCGCGGACCAGCAGGTCGTAGGCGAGGCGGCGCGACTGGACGGCGGCGAGGCCGCGGCGGACGTCGTCCCGGCACAACCATCGGGCGTCGGGCTCGTCATGTACCTGATGTCTGATTCCGACGAGCCGGCTCCCGGTCGGTCCATCGAGCAGTTCGTCGAGGTCGTCGGCCACGGATGGTGCGGTCAGGTCGACCCAGCCGACGACGCCTTTGACGAAATCTGTGCGCGCGGCGATGTCGAGGAACTCCCGGGTCTCGGAGAGGTCCGAGACGGTCTGGACGAGTACTGTCCCCGCCACGTCCGCGGGTCCCAGTTCGACGGTCAGATCGGCCGGGGTAAATGCGCGCCGGACCGGATCCATGGCCGCGCCGGCCATCCAGGGATACGTGTAGCGCGCGGGATCCCAGAAGTGGTGATGCGCGTCGATGCGCCCGGACACGGCGGTCATCGCTAGGCCGGCACCGGCGCGTCGTCGCGGATCAATCCGTCGTCGATGAGATCGCGCCACAGCCGCGACGGGATGTCGACTTCGAGCAGCCGGAGGTTCGTCTCGAGTTCCGCGATCGAGCGCGGGCCGAGCAACACTGAGCAAACTCGGGGGTGAGCCAGGGGGAATTGCAGGGCCGCGGCTGCCAGTGGGACACCGTGCGCGCGGCAGATTCCCTGGAGCAACCGGGCACGTTCCACCACTTCGTCGGAAGCAGGGACGTAGTCGAACCGCGCCCCCGGTGAAGGCTCGACGAGCACTCCGCTGTTGAACACTCCTCCGATGACGACTGACACACCGCGATCG
This sequence comes from Actinospica sp., assembly GCF_035552695.1. Lineage (NCBI taxonomy): Bacteria > Bacillati > Actinomycetota > Actinomycetes > Catenulisporales > Actinospicaceae > Actinospica > Actinospica sp. The sequence goes on along the minus strand of NZ_DASZKT010000164.1, from coordinate 3,457 downwards.
ACGCACGCCGGCAGCAGGTCGTTCATCGCGGTCTGATCGAGCAGCGTGTAGCGGCCGGCGACCAGCACCACGTCCAGATCGCAGTGGCGCACCAACCGCGTCTGAACCCCCGTGTGGTTCATGCCCGCGCCGATCGCCGCGACCGAGTCCTCCCGGCGTAGCGCGTCCAACGCCTGATAACCGGTCGTACTCGCTTCGAGGTAGTGGTCGTCGGGATCGTGCAGGTGCAGTATGTCGAAACGCTCGACGCCGACCCGCCGTGCGCTCTCGGCGACGGACGTGCGGATTCCGGTCTCGCTGAAATCCCAGACCGGGCCAGCCGAGGGCACGTCGCGGTAGAAGGGCTCGCCCTGGTGATACTGGCTCTCATCGGGGGGCGCGCCCTCCCGGAGGAGCCGGCCCACCTTCGTGGACAGAACGAGCTCCTCACGCGGCCAACCCGAAATGGCCCGAGCCACCCGCTGTTCCGCGAGGCCGTGGCCGTACAGCGGCGCCGTGTCGATGAACCTGATCCCGGCATCGAGGGCGCTCCGGATGACTCCGACGGCCTCGTCGTCGCTGACGGGTACGAGAAGGTTTCCGAGAGACGCGGTTCCGAGCCCGATGCGCGGGACGAACAGGTCGGTGCCGCCGACTCGTACGGTGCGCTTCCAGTCGATCATTCGTCGGCTCCCGCGGTCAGAAATCCAGTCGGTCGGTCCTTCGCGCCGTCCGCCGTCGCCCTGACACGGTAGACCGCCGCGCTGATCTCGGCGAGCGCGTTGTACCGATCGACTCCATCCGGAATTCGATGTGGGCCTGGGGAGGTGCGCCGCCCTAAGGTCAGAGGCATGGGCACCCCCTCTCACGCCTCGACGCTCGCGGGGTTCGTCACGCCGCTGGTGGCCTTCGCCGGAGTCGACGACGTCGGGCTCGTCCCGAACGATGTGGATCGAGGAACCGCGATGCGGGTGGAAGCCCTCGAATTCTCCGCACTCGATGACATCCCCGCCGGTCACAAGGTGGCGGTGCGCCCGATAGCCGCGGGCTCGCCCATTCACAAGTACGGCCAGGCCATCGGGATCGCGTCCTGTGACATCCCCGTCGGCGCCCACGTGCACGTCCACAATGTGAGAGTCGGACGGAGCACCGCTGGGCAGCGAGGAGACGCGCCAAAGGGTCCCGCGTCAAACGTGGCGGGCTGGAGCGCGCCCGCGGCCCCGACGCGTACCCATTTCCTCGGCTACCGGCGGCCGGATGGGCGGGCGGCGACCCGCAACTACATCGCCCTGCTACCTACCGTGAACTGCTCGGCCACGGTCTCGCGCATCATCGCGCAGCGCGCCGACGACCTGTACCGCGGAGCGCCCGGCCTGGACGGCGTCATCGCCCTGACACACGAGCTGGGCTGCGGAATGGCCGAGGGGACCGCGGGTGACGAGATCCTGCGCCGCACTCTGCGGGGGTACGCCGGGCATGCGAACCTCGTCAAGGTCGTGATGGTGAGCCTGGGGTGCGAGATCAACCAGCCCGAGAGCGTCTTCGGGGACGCGGTGCCGGTCGAGACACTGGTGATCCAGGAGCTCGGCGGAAGCGCGGCCACCGTCAGCGCCGGACTCGCCGGCATCGAGCGGTACGTCGCCGAGGCCGCCGCTTTGCGCCGGGAACCGATCCCGGTCGCCGAGCTCACCCTCGGCCTGCAGTGCGGCGGCAGTGACGCCTACTCCGGCCTCACGTCGAATCCGACCCTGGGGGTCGCGGCCGACCTGCTGGTCGCCGCCGGCGGGAAGGTCATCCTCGGGGAGACGCCCGAGATCTACGGCGCCGAGCACATCCTGCGCGCCCGCGCCGCCGACCACGTGCTCGCCGGGCGGATCGACGAGTTGATCGCCTGGTGGGAGCGCTACACCGCGACTCACGACGCGACGATCGACGACAACCCCTCCAAGGGCAATCGGGCCGGCGGCATCACGACCATCTGGGAGAAATCGCTCGGCGCGATCCTCAAGTGCGGCACCAGCCCGCTCAACGACGTCGTCGACTACGCGCAGCCGGTGACCGCCGACGGGCTCACGTTCATGGACACCCCCGGCTACGACCCGGTTTCGGCCACCGGAATGGTGGCCGGCGGCGCCAATCTGCTCGCCTTCACCACAGGACGCGGATCGGTCTTCGGCTCCCGACCCACGCCCTGCCTCAAGATCAGCAGCACCTCGGATCTCTACCACCGGATGCGAGGCGACATCGACTTCGACGCCGGCCCCGCGATGTCACGCGCGCAGCAGATCCACCACGGAACACTGCTGTTCGAAGCCCTGGTGGAGATGGCATCAGGCCACCCGAGCAAGTCCGAGGAGCTCGGCTTCGGCACCGAAGAGATCGTCCCGTGGCGAATGGGAGCCGTGATGTGAATGTGCGTGATGTGAATGTGCGTGGTGTGAATGTGAACGCCGCCTTCACCGGCCACTCTCGGGCTCTGTGACCTAGACTTTCTCGTCGTGGTGAATCCGGGACGCGAAATATCCGAGCCGGCTGCCCAACCTGACGAGTCGACGCGCAGGCGGAGCGATCCGCGGGATGCGATGTCCCTGCAGACCGCGTGGCTGCGTTCGTTCCTCGCGGTCGCGGACAAGGGCGGGTTCGGCGCCGCGACCGGGGCGCTGCACCTGTCGCAATCCCGGGTGAGCGCCCACATCGCGGCACTCGAACATGCTCTCGGCGTGACCTTGTTCGATCGCAAGGCTCGGCCCACCCGCACGACGGAAGCCGGTGAGCTCTTCCGCGAGCACGCCTTGAGCGCGCTGGTCGAGCTGCAGCGCGGGGTCGAGGTCGCCCGCAGCACGCTCGACAACCTCGTCGCACGCGTGAGTATCGCGAGCTATCCGAGTGTCAGCTCCACCTATCTGCCCGGAGCCTTGCGCGAGCTCAAGGCGGAGCATCCCGGAGTGAGCGTCGAACTCCACGAAGGCACTGCCGCGAGCCTCGAGGAGATGGTCGTCAGCGGCACGGTCGATCTCGCGTTCCGTCCGCTGCTCCCGAAGATGCGGGATGCGACGCTGTGCGATCGCACGATCTGGCGCGAGGACATCGTCGCCGTAATGCGCGAGAACGATCCCTGCGCCCGGAACGGGTCCGTGAGTATCGAGCAACTCCTCACCCGCCCGCTCATCGGCAATCCGGCGGGCACGACCGAGGACGGCGGCGGGTTCGACCTTCGTCATGCGCTCGGCGACGCCGCGGCCCGCGCGGACATCGCCTATCTCACCGACCAGCCCGCCACCCTCGTCGCACTTGTGCGCTCCGCGTTCGGTGTCGGCGTCATCAACCGCCTCGCCTTGCAGACGACGAGCATCGACGGCCTGGCCGTGCGCCCCATCGACTCGCCTACCGCACACCGCGACGTCGCCCTGTTCTGGACCCGGCGGCGCGCGGACTCCGCGGTCGTCCGAGCCTTCCTCGATGCCCAAGAGCGGGCCCC
>NZ_DASZKT010000163.1:0-1821 GCF_035552695.1 Actinospica sp. | reverse complement strand
CCTCGCGCACGTCGCGCTCGCGGGTCAGGATTCACCGTGGCATCGGTCAGGGCACGACTGCCTTGTCGTGCATGAAGGAGTGGATCGTGCAGTGGTGGGGGTAGACGCCGCGGCGGCGCAGCCTCACTGCCACGGCGTGCCCGGTAGGCGAAGCCGCTGATGTCGACCCTGACCGCGCGGGCGCGGCAGCGCCGATCGCGGCCAGCCCGCAGCGTCCGCTCCGGTCGATCGGTTTCATTTCAGCGGTCTACGGATGCGGCTCGCCCTGGGTTCAAATCGAAGCGGCATTCGATTTACAGCGGAACCGTTGCATCTCGCCAAGTGTGTTGAATCTCATCGGCGGCGGCGGCGTGCGCGGGCGAGCACTGCATGAACCGGCGATCGGTTCACCGGACCCTTTGAACGTCCGTGGCGACCGGCCCGTAGGCCGGTGCGATGGAAGGACCCCATCTCTTCTCAGCCGTGCTCGCCGTGCCCCTCGTCGGGTTGGAGGCCGTAGACGACGCGAACGACACTTCTCCATCCGACCCCAGCCCCGGTGCGAGCAGCTCATGCGGGTGCTGAATCCACAGTCACTGGTAGGGCACACAGACCGCGTGAACAAGGCCGCCTGGGCGCTGTGCGGCTCGCGCCAGGATGCCGAGGATCTGGTACAGGAAACCTTCACCCACGTGCTCGCCCGCCCCCGTCTTCTGCGCGACGAGGCGAGCGAGCTGGCCTATCTGATGCGCGTCCTGCACAACACGTTCCTGAGCGGCCGGCGCGACGCCTCCCGCAGGCCGCGTTCGGTGGGCACGCTCGAAGACGTACAGGTGCTCGATCGGCACGCCACGCAGGCGCCCCAACGGGCGCTCGAAGTCGGGGAACTATATGCCGCGATCGCCGAGCTGCCCGAGCGCTACCGCCGCGCCCTGGTCGCGGTCGACCTGCTGGGCCTCTCCTATGCCGAGACGGGGCGCTCGCTCGGTGTCCGCGAGGCGACCGTGGCCACGCGGGTCTTCCGTGCGCGCCGGCTGCTCGCCGGCCGGCTCGCGGAAGAGGAGACGCCTCAGACCGAACCCCGGCCTTCCGCGCCTCGGGTCCGAACGCGTGAGCCATCCCTGGCAGCGGGAATAGAAGAGCGAGCGGCGTAGTAGGAGTTGTAGAAAAGGGAGTCCATGGAACAGCGCCTACAAGACGAACCCGTGGTGTGATGCCCGGGCGGGCCGATGCGCACGCGTTCTGGCTGCGCTCCCCTGGCCGCGGCGAGATCCGACCGGCCGCGCCAGGGGACCTCGGACCGGACGACGTGCTGGTCCGCACCGTGTTCTCTGGGGTCAGCCGCGGCACCGAGACGTTGGTCTTCCGGGGCGCTGTGCCGCCGGATCAGTACATGGCGATGCGGGCACCCTTCCAGGAGGGCGACCTCCCCGGTCCCGTCAAGTACGGCTACCTCAACGTCGGGACGGTGGAGCAGGGACCCTCGGAGCTCCGCGGCCGCATGGTTTTCTGCCTCTACCCCCACCAGACCGCCTACGTCGTGCCGGCGAGCGCGGTGACCGTCGTGCCCGAGGACGTACCCCCGGCTCGCGCCGTCCTCGCGGGCGCGGTCGAGACCGCGGTCAACGCTCTATGGGACGCGGCACCTCTGCTCGGCGACCGGGTCACCGTCGTCGGCGCCGGGATGGTCGGCTGCTGCGTGGCGCGCCTGCTGAGCGCCTTCCCGGCGACGCAGGTCACGCTCGTGGACGTCGATCCCGGCCGGGCAGAGGTCGCGGCCGCACTCGGTGTCGACTTCGCGCTGCCTGCCGACGCGGCCGGCGCTCGCGATCTGGTCGTGCA
>NZ_DASZKT010000162.1:0-8058 GCF_035552695.1 Actinospica sp. | reverse complement strand
GACGCCGAACCAGCCGGGGACGATCTGCCGGGACTGGGTCCAGCCGAACACCCACGGGATCGCGCGCAGTCCCTCGAGACCCGCGCCGGAGTCCGGCCGGCGCGAGGGACGCGAGCCGAGGTGCAGGTCGCCGAGCTGGTCAACCGGGGTCGAGGCCAGGAAGTAGCGCGGCAGGTCCGGGTCGTCCGCGAGCTGCCGGTACCTGGCGTACGCGGCGTCCGAGATGCCGCCCATCGCCGCGCTCCACCGGGCCAGCGCGTCGGCGCTCTGCCGCGGGCCGAGGTGCAGCACCGCGGCCTCGAGCGTGGCCGCGACGGTCAGCTCCAGGTTCTCCCTGGCCAGGGTCGGCAGCGCGTACTTGTCCGAGATCACCTCGCCCTGCTCGGTGACCTTGATCTCGCCCTCGAGCGTGCCCCACGGCTGGGCCAGCACCGCCTCGTGCGTCGGGCCGCCGCCGCGGCCGACCGTGCCGCCGCGGCCGTGGAACAGCCGCAGCCGCACGCCGTGCCGGTGCGCCACGTCGCGCAGCTTGCGCTGGGCCAGGTGGATCTCCCACTGGCTGGTCGCGATGCCGGCGTCCTTGTTCGAGTCGCTGTAGCCGAGCATGATCTCCTGCACGTCCCCGCGCAGCCGGACCAGCTTCCGGTACGAGGGGTCGTTGAGCAGCTCGCCGAGGATCGTGTCGGCCTGCCGCAGCTCGGAGACCTGCTCGAGCAGCGGCACGAAGCCGATCTGGGCCCGGCCGCCACGCAGGTCGATCAGGCCGGCCTCGCGGGCCAGCAGCACCGCCGCGTACACGTCGTCCACGCCGCGGCACATCGAGATGATGTAGGACTCGATGACGTCCGGGCCGAAGCGCTCGATCGTCTCGCGGATCGCGGTGAACACGCCGAAGGTCTTCGCGCCGGCCTCGTCCAGGATCGGCTCGGCACCGCTCCAGGCGTCGTAGCCCTCGACGCCGTCGCGGTGGATCTTCTCCGGCAGCTTCGCCAGCGGACGACGCGAGCGCAGCTCCTTCGCCAGCAGCCCGGCGCGGTACTCGCGCGGCATGTCCTCGTAACGCCACGACTCGATGCCGAGCCGGTCGATCAGCTGGCCGATCGCCTGGTGGTGCGCGTCGGCGTGCTCGCGCACGTCCAGCGTCGCCAGCTGTAGGCCGAAGGCCGAGACGGTACGGATCACCTGGTCCAGGCTGCCGCGCGCGATCAGCTCGCCGCGGTCGGCCAGCAGCGAGTCGCGCATCAGCAGCAGGTCGGCGACCAGCTCCTCGCCGTTCAGGTAGTCGTGCCCGGGCACGTGCGCGCGGCCCTCGCCGATGCGCTTCTTCGTGTTCAGCAGCTTCTGGCGCACGCAGGTGGCCTTGAGCCGGTAGGGCTCCTCCTGGTTGAGCCGCTTGTACCTGGCCGGGATGTCCGGCAGCGCCGCGAGGTCCTCGGCCAGCGACTTCTCCAGGTCCGGGGTGATCCGGGCGATCCGCTTCGAGGTGGACAGGCTGTTGCGCAGCCCCTCGACGATCTTCAGCGCGTCGTCCACCGCGCGCTCGTGCTGCAGGGCCAGGATCTCCAGGGTGAGCAGCGGGGTCACGTTCGGGTTGCCGTCCCGGTCGCCGCCGATCCAGCTGCCGAAGCTCAGCGGCCGGGCGTCCACCGGCAGCTTCACGCCGATCCGCTCCAGCTCCGCGGCCAGCTCGTCGAGCACGTCGGGGACGGCGCTGCCGTGCAGCTCGTCCAGGTAGTACAGGGCGTTGCGCGCCTCGTCGGTCGGCTCGGGGCGGGCCACCCGCAGCTCGTCGGTCTGCCACAGCGACTCGACCAGCTCCTGCAGCCGCCGCTCGGCCCGCCGCTGCGCCACCGGATCCGTCGCGGTGCCGGGCTGCGGGAAGGGGTTGGCGTCCAGCAGCAGCGCTATCTGGCGCAGCTTGCCCAGGATCGTCCGGCGCGCCGCCTCGGTGGGGTGCGCGGTGAACACCGGGCGCGCGGAGAGCCGGTTGACGACCTCCTCGACCCAGTCGCGGGTGACCTTCGACTCGGGGTCCTCGATCGCGGCGCCGATCCGGTCGACGGCGCGGGAGAGCCAGGAGCCGCTGGTGGCCCGCTCGGCGTGCAGCTCGCGGGCGCGGTGCACCTGCTCGGTCACGTTCGCCAGGTAGAAGTAGCTGGAGAACGCGCGTACCAGCCGGATCGCGGTGGCCAGGTCGAGCTCGGCCAGCTGGGCCTGCGCCGCGTCGGCGGCCCCCGGGTCCGTCAACCGCGTCAGGGCTCTGATCTGCTCGACGAGGTCGAGCAGCGCCTTTCCCTCCTGGCGCACCAGCGTCTGCCCGAGCAGTTCGCCGAGCGCCTTGATGTCACCGCGCAGCGCGGTGTCCGGGGCTGGACTGACGGGTGCGATTGTGGAAACGGCGTCGGTGTCGGCCACGGCGGCACACTCCTCGGTAAGCGAACGAGCTGAACGCGAGGACGCCGTTGTCCAAGCTCAGGACTTCGCCTGCATCGTATGCGGCGTACGTCACACCCGCGATACCCGGCCCACTCACTGAGACGGCCGTCCGAGGTTCAAGACGCGGTCACCGGCGCTCAGTGCCGCCGGAAGGCCAGGTGCGGCGGCAGCGCGGAGCCGAGGTAGTCGACGTCGGTCACCAGGCTCGCGAAGCCCTGCTGCACGGCCGCCTCGGAGATCTCCTGGATCTGCTGCGGCAGCGCGACCAGGTGCCTGGCGAAGTCGTCGAAGTCGCTGCCGATCCGGATCAGCAGCTCGTTGCAGATCGACGCGGCGTCCCGCGAGTCCCGGTCGCGCACGTCGTCGTCGTCGAAGTACCAGACCGAGCCGAGGTCGCTGCCGCGGATCTTGAGCACCAGCATGCCGCCGCGCACGTAGCCGACCGCCAGGAACTCCTCGGTGAACCGGTCGAACAGCGCCTGGTTCGCGTAGACGAGCTCCTGGTGCGGGTCCGAGCGGCGCACGCCGAACAGCCAGCCGTCGGCCACGAAGCCGCACTGCAGGTTGACCGCGGGGCTCAGCGGCCGGCCGCCGTCGGTGCCCGCGAGGAAGCGCCGGTAGGAGACCGGCAGCTGGAAGCCGAGCTGCGACTCGAGCTGCAGCATGGCGTCCTCCGGCACCGAGCCGGAGCGCTCGAAGGCCACCGGGTCGAGCATGCCCTCGTGCCACAGGCCGGTCTTGCCGCGGTCCAGCTGCAGGGTGGCGACGCCGCCGTGGTGCCGGAAGGAGCCGTTGAGCTCGGCCGGCACCAGGTAGACCCGCCGGCTGCGCGCCTCGTGCGTCCAGGTCCAGCCCTCGGGGGTGGCCGTCGGCGGCCGCCCCTGCTGGTAGAGCGGGTCGCCGGTGGTGCTCGCGAGCATGTTCGCCGCGACCACGTCGGTCACCCTGACCTCGTCCACGGACAGCTCCGCGGGCGGGTCGGCGATCTGCACGGCGTGCCGGGCGTAGACCGAGAAGTCGGGGTAGCCGTGGAAGTTCAGGTAGACGCCGCGGGGGTACTTGCGGTCCAGTTCGACATCGCTGAACTCGATGAGGCGCCCCGCGAACTGACCGTTGGGTATTCCGGCCGCGTTCGTCGGAAGGCCCGTGCCCGTTCCCTGCGTCATCGTTCTCCAGTCCCTTGCGTCGCCTCGCGTGCGCCGGTAAATGGGTGGCCCGGCGCACAGGTGCTCTCAAGACGGTACCCGGACCGAGCGGTCCGGCGATAGGCGGCAGTGCCGTCCAGGTGGGCCGTTTTAACGGCCCACGCCCGATTCCTGCCGATTTCCAAACCGCTCCGCGGCACGTCGGCGATCATTCCGCGATCATGAAGAGCGGGCGTGGAGTCGGGTTGTCGGTGGGAGTGCGTACCCTGGAAGTACACGGAACCCCCTGCCCCCTGTGGGCTGTTCGGGGTTACTAGGCGTGCCTACGGAAGGTGCCCATGACCCTCTCCGGTCTCCTCAGCCCCTTGTCGCTCGACCCCGCGCTGCGCTCGGCCACCGGCGCGGCGCGCACCGGCGTGCGCCCGCGCCTCGACCTGACGGCCGTCGGCGGGCTGCGTGCCCCCGCCATCGCGTCGATCGCCCAGCACCGCATCGTGCTGGCGGTCACCGCCACCGGCCGGGAGACCGAGGACCTGGCCGCCGCGCTGCGTTCGCTGCTCGGCGACTCGTCCGTCGCCGAGTACCCGTCCTGGGAGACGCTGCCGCACGAGCGCCTCTCCCCGCGCTCGGACACCGTCGGCCGCCGCCTCGCCGTACTGCGCCGGCTGGCCCACCCGGAGACGGAGAGCAGGCTGCGCGTCGTCGTCGCGCCGATCCGTTCGGTGCTGCAACCCCAGGTGGCCGGGCTCGGCGACCTGGACCCGGTGCGGGTGACGGCGGGTCAGGAGATCGAGCTCGAAACGGTGACGCGCCGTCTGGTCGACGCCGCGTACCTGCGCACCGACCTGGTGGAGAAGCGCGGCGACTTCGCGGTCCGCGGCGGGATCCTGGACGTCTTCCCGCCGACCGAGGAGCACCCGCTGCGGCTGGAGTTCTGGGGCGACACGGTCGAGGAGATCCGCTATTTCAAGGTCGCCGACCAGAGGTCCCTCGAGGTGTCCCAGAACGGCCTGTGGGCGCCGCCGTGCCGCGAGCTGCTGCTGACCGAGACGGTGCGCAAGCGGGCGCACGGCTACGCCTCCGAGTACCCGGACCTCGCGGACGTCTTCGGCAAGATCGCCGAGGGCATCGCGGTCGAGGGCATGGAGTCGCTGGCGCCGGTCCTGGTCGACAAGATGGAACTGCTGGTCGACGTGCTGCCGGAGGGCACCCACCTCGTCGTGTGCGACCCGGAGCGGGTGCGCACCCGGGCCGGCGACCTGGTGGCCACCTCGCAGGAGTTCCTGGAGGCCTCCTGGACGGCGGCCGCGCTCGGCGGCAGGAGCCCGCTGGACCTCGGCGCCGCCTCGCTCTGGTCGCTCGCCGATGTGCGCGACCACGTGCGCTCGCTGGATCTCCCGTGGTGGTCGATCACGCCGTTCGTCGCCGACGCGGGGCTCGCCGAGTTCGTCGTGGACGGCGAAAGCCTCGACACCGATGACACCGAACTCTCCCCGGCCACCGACCCGCCGGACTACCGCGGCGAGGGCGCGAAGATGCTCGCCGACGTGCGCGGCTGGCTGCGCGAGGGCTGGCGCGTGGTGCTGACCACGGAGGGCCACGGCCCGGCCGAGCGGCTCGCCGAGGTGCTGCGCGGCGCGGATCTCGGCGTGCGCCTGGTGCCCGACCTGGAGGAGGCGCCGGAGCCGGGGATCGCGTACGTCGCCTGCGCATCCTTCGGCCGCGGCTTCGTGGACGAGGCGGCCAAGCTGGTGCTGCTGACCGAGACGGACATCTCGGGCCAGCGCTCGTCCACCAAGGACATGAACCGGATGCCCTCGCGGCGCCGCAACATGATCGATCCCCTGCAGCTCAGGACCGGGGACTTCGTCGTGCACGAACAGCACGGCGTCGGCCGCTACGTGGAGATGGTGCAGCGGACCGTCGCCGGGGCCACCCGCGAGTACCTCGTGATCGAGTACGCGGCCTCGAAGCGCGGCCAGCCGGGCGACCGCCTCTATGTGCCGACCGACCAGCTGGAGCAGGTCACGAAGTACGTCGGCGGCGAGTCGCCCTCGATGCACCGGCTCGGCGGCGCGGACTGGCAGAAGGCCAAGTCTCGGGCCCGCAAGGCCGTGCGCGACATCGCCGGCGACCTGATCCGGCTCTACTCGGCCCGGCAGGCCGCACCGGGACACGCCTTCGGGCCCGACACGCCGTGGCAGCGCGAACTCGAGGACGCCTTCCCGTACACCGAGACCCCGGACCAGCTCGCGTGCATCGAAGAGGTCAAGGCGGACATGGAGAAGACGGTCCCGATGGACCGGCTCATCTGCGGCGACGTCGGCTACGGCAAGACCGAGATCGCGGTGCGCGCCGCGTTCAAGGCGGTGCAGGACGGCAAGCAGGTGGCCGTGCTGGTGCCCACGACGCTGCTGGTGCAGCAGCACTTCTCCACCTTCGCCGAGCGCTACGTCCAGTTCCCGGTGACGATCAAGGCCCTGTCGCGCTTCCAGAGCGACAAGGAGTCGGCCGAGGTGCTGCGCGGCCTGGCCGAGGGCTCGGTCGACATCGTCATCGGCACACACCGGCTGTTCGCGAAGGACACCAGGTTCAAGGACCTCGGCCTGGTGATCGTGGACGAGGAGCAGCGCTTCGGAGTGGAGCACAAGGAGCACCTGAAGCAGATGCGCGCGAACGTGGACGTGCTGACGATGTCCGCGACCCCGATCCCGCGCACCCTCGAGATGGCGGTCACCGGCATCCGGGAGATGTCCACGATCCAGACCCCGCCGGAGGAGCGGCACCCGGTGCTCACCTTCGTCGGCGCGTATGAGGAGAAGCAGATCGGCGCGGCGATCCGGCGCGAGCTGCTGCGCGAGGGCCAGGTCTTCTACATCCACAACCGGGTCGAGTCGATCGACCGCGCCGCCGCACGGCTGCGCCAACTGATCCCCGAGGCCCGCATCGCCACGGCACACGGCCAGATGAACGAGCACGCGCTGGAACGGCTGATCGTCGACTTCTGGAACCGCGAGTTCGACGTGCTGGTGTGCACCACGATCGTCGAGTCAGGCATCGACATCCCCAACGCCAACACGCTGATCGTCGAGCGCGCCGACAACTTCGGCCTGAGCCAGCTGCACCAGCTGCGCGGCCGCGTCGGGCGCGGCAGGGAGCGCGCGTACTCCTACTTCCTGTATCCCCCGGAGAAGCCGCTGACCGAGACCGCGCACGAGCGGCTGGCCACCATCGCCCAGCACACCGACCTCGGCGCCGGCATGTACGTGGCGATGAAGGACCTGGAGATCCGCGGCGCGGGCAACCTGCTCGGCGGCGAGCAGTCCGGCCACATCGAAGGGGTCGGATTCGACCTGTACGTGCGGATGGTCGGCGAGGCGGTCAAGGAGTTCAAGGAGCAGGCGGCGGGCCTGAACAGCCCGGACGAGGCCCCCGACATGCGGGTGGACCTCCCGGTGAACGCGCACATCCCGCACGAGTGGGTCCCCGGCGAGCGGCTGCGCCTCGAGGCGTACCGCCGCATCGCCTCGATCGCCAAGGAGGACGACGTCGTCGCCGTGCACGACGAACTCGTCGACCGCTACGGCAAGATCCCCGAGCCCGTCGGCAACCTGCTCGCGGTGGCCCTCTTCCGAGCCCACGCGCGCGAGGCGGGCCTGGCCGAGATCGTGCTGCAGGGCAACTTCGTGAAGTTCAGCCGGGTCTACCTGCGCGAGTCCCAGGAGCTGCGCCTCAAGCGCGTCTTCCCCGGCTCCATCGTGAAGAAGCAGTCCGACCACATCCTCGTCCCCCGCCCCAAGACCTCCGGCTTCCCCGCCGAACCCGTCACCGGCCTCCCCCTCCTCGAATGGTGCCGCTCCCTGATCGACGGCGTGATCCTGATGGGGGCGTGAGTAGGGTGAGCCCCGTGACCGGACGGATCATTCTTGTACCCTTCTCCCCGCGGGTGGCGCCGGGGTTGTTGTCGGCGGCCGCGTGGCGGGCGGTGACGGCGGCGGGGGCGCGGGTGCACGCGGGGGATGCGGAGCATCCGATCCTCGAGTATCTGGATGATCAGGACGTCGCGATCGAGCTGATCGAGGGCGAGACGGCCGAGGTGGCCGACGAGCTGCTCAAGGAGGCTGCCGCGGGGGAGACGGTCGTCTGGCTGGCGGATCCTTCGGGCGATGATCAGCCGCTCGTTCTCGCGCTGGGGGAACGGCTGACCAATGCGCCGGGCGACGCTCCGGATATCGAGCTCGAACTCCTGCCCGGCAGCTACGACGTGCCCGGTGCCCGGCTGCTGGACCTGGTGGCCGTGATGGACCGGCTTCGCTCGCCCGGCGGCTGCCCCTGGGACCGGCAGCAGACGCATCAGACGCTGGTGAAGTACCTGCTCGAAGAGGCGTACGAGACCGTCGAGACGATCGAGGACGGCGATCCCGACACGCCCGGGGAGGGACGGGACGCGCTGCGCGAGGAACTCGGCGACGTGCTG
>NZ_DASZKT010000161.1:0-16934 GCF_035552695.1 Actinospica sp. | reverse complement strand
CCGACCTCGATGTGGCGCTCAAGCTGGCGGCCGAGGGGTCGAAGGCCTGCAACCGGAAAACCGAGGTGCGGCCGTTCCTGTGAGCGTGATCGACGTCCGGCAGGCGGTGACCCGTGCCCACCGAGAGGAGTGGGCGCGGGTTGTCGCGGTGCTGACCAGACGCTTCGGCGATCTGGACATCGCCGAGGAGGCGGCGGCCGAGGCGTTCGCGACCGCCGTCGAGCGGTGGCCGGCCGACGGCGTGCCGCCGAAGCCCGGCGCCTGGCTGACCACCACCGCCAACCGCAAGGCGATCGACCGGATCCGGCGCGAGAACAAACGCGACGACAAGCAGAAGGAGGCTCAGCTGTTGTACGACGACGACCCGCCCGAGCCTCTCGGCGCCATCGAGGACGAGCGGCTCCGGCTGATCTTCACCTGCTGCCACCCGGCGCTGGCGTTGGAGACCCGGGTGGCGCTGACGCTGCGCATGGTCGGCGGCCTGACCGTGACCGAGATCGCCCGCGCCTTCCTGGTCGCCGAGACCGCCATGGGCCAGCGGATCACCCGCGCGAAGGCCAAGATCAAGGCGGCTCGCATCCCGTATCGGGTGCCGTCCGCGGAGGACCTCCCGGCACGCGTCTCCGGCGTGCTGGCCGTTCTCTACCTCGTCTTCAACGAGGGCTACCTGGCGACCGGCCCCGACACCGACCTCGTGCGCCACGAACTGACCGCCGAGGCGATCCGGCTGACCCGCCTCATCCGTGCCCTGCTGCCGGCCGACGGTGAGGTGGCCGGGTTGCTGGCGCTGATGCTGCTGATCGAGGCCCGCCGCACCGCCCGGGTCTCGGGCAGCGGCGAACTGGTCCCGCTCGATCAGCAGGACCGCGGCGCCTGGGACGCGGCGCTGATCGCCGAGGGCCACCGGCTGGTACGCGAGCGACTGGCCGCCGGTGTGGCTCCGGGCCCGTACCAGATTCTCGCCGCGATCAACGCCGTGCACACTTCCGCCCGCGACGTGCGCGACACCGACTGGGCGCAGGTCGTCGCCCTCTACGACCAGCTCGTCCGGCTCGACCCCTCACCGATCGTCGCGCTCAACCGGGCCATCGCGGTCGCCGAACTCGACGGCGCGGAGGTGGCGTTGGCAACCGTCGACCGTCTCGAGGACAAGCTGGCGGGCTACCACATCTACCACGCGACGCGCGCCGACCTGCTGCGCCGGCTGGGCCGCAGCCGGCAGTCGCGCGCGGCCTATGACAAGGCCATCGATCTGGCGGGCAACACCGGCGAGATCGCCTACCTGACGCGCCGCCGCGACCAATTGGGATAGCGAGGAGGCCGCCCGCTCGAAAGAGGGGGCGGCCTCCGGCCTATGCCTTACTGCCTGTCACTTGCCTGTCACTTGCCTGTCAGGACGTGGAGACGTCGTCGTACTTGGTGTACGTCGGGTCGCCGGGGTAGTTGTCGTCCTTGCTGGTGAGGGTGAGGGTGTAGCTGTCGCCGGCCGTGATCGACGACGTGACCTGCTTCCAGCCGGACGTCGGGTTCACGCACGTCTTGGGCAGCACCGTCGCGGTCGTGCCGGTGGTGTTGTTCTTGAGGGTGGCCGTGGCCCAGTCGTAGGTCACGGTGTCGGGGCAGGTGACGTCGTACCAGAAGGTCAGCGTCGTGTTGCCGGAAGCCGCGGTGAAGGTCTGCTTGATGGTGGAGGTGTTGCTGGGGTTGGTGTTGCCCAGCTCCGCCGCGTAGCTGCCGGAGTGCACGCCCGAGGTCGTGACCGAGGTGACTCCGGAGGCCGTCCAACCGGACAGGCTGCCCGTCTCGAAACCGCCGTTGGTGATGGCGTTGCCGCCACCGCCGCCACCGCTGCCGGTCACGGTCCAGGACACGGTCGTCGAGCCGGCCGCTCCGGTGGTGTCCGTCGCGGTCACCGTCGCGCTGCCGGAACCAGAGGCGCTCGGGGTGCCGGAGATCAGGCCGGTGCTCGAGCCGATCGAGAGCCCGGCGGGCAGGCCGCTGGCCGACCAGGTGAAGCTCTGGCCGGAGGCCGAGTCGGTCGCGCTCATCTGCAGCGAGGCGGCCGTGCCGACCGTCCAGGACTGCGCGGACTGGCCGCCGACGGTGACCGTGTTGCCACCGGTGCCGTGGTTCACGATCGGGTGCGAGATGGAGCACGCGTTGGTGTCGTTGGACCAGCTGGCCTGCTCGGAGTAGGTGCCGTTGCCCATGGTGACGTTCGCCGCGCCGCCGGTCGTGCCGGGGCTGATCCAGGCGCACTCATCCGAGTTCTCCTGGCCCTGGTACGAGCTGCCGGTGTTGTTGGTCCAGCCGCCGGCCGGGTTCTGGTCCGACATCATCTCGTGCCACTCGTGGCCCATGGTGATGGTCCAGCCGTCGAGCGTTCCGGGCGAGTTGACGAAACCCACGCCGCAGCCCGAGCCGGAGTCCATGTTGTACGGCTGGTTGCTGAACGCGACGTCGCCGTAGGGCGAGGTGACCGCGCCGCCCGTCAGGGAGCTGTCACCGTTGTAGTCGTGCCACGCGCAGTACTGGCCCTGGTAGTTGTCCGGGTTGGTGTTGTGTGGAGAGAGGATCACGTAGTAGGCGTTGCGGTTCGCGGCGGCCGAGGTGTTGCCGAAGTGGCCGGCCGCGTTGACCGCCTCCTGGCCGAGCTGGTGGCCGCTGGCCGCGCTCGGGGAGGCCGCCGAGTTGTCGTACCAGACGCCGGACAGCACGCCGCCGCTCTGGTACGGGACGAAGTTCGCGTTCGAGGGGCAGCTGGTGGCGCCCGTCGAGACGTTCGGCCCGTCGCACCACTGGGTCAGGTCGGCGGACCACAGCTCGTTGCCGGTGCCGATGCCCTTGAACATCTGCTGCGCGTCCGGAGCGCCGCCGTCCGGGTCGCCGGAGAAGGTGGCGTTGCCGTTGCCGTCGGTGCCCTCGGTGCCCCACTGGGAACCGTAGAACACCAGGTAGACCTTCGCGTGGCCGCTGTTGACGCCGATGCCGTCGATGCCGCCGCCGTAGGACAGCGTCTCCGGGCCGGTCGCCACGGCCGGGGAGGCCGCGTGGCTGTTCGCCCAGGCGTTCATCTTCGCGTTCTGACCGACGGTCGGGATGACGCCGTGCCGGTACGGGTGCTGGTAGGCGGGCGAGTACGGGTTGGCGGAGGTGCTCGCCGCGCGGCTCGGGGTGCTGGCCGAGGCCGGGGCGGTCGCGGCCAGCGTTATGCCGGTGACGAGCGCGAAGCCGGCGGCAGCCGCCAGCGTGACTCGCGCGCCACGGCTGTGGCGGTTGGGTATGGGCAGGTGGATCACGTGTTTCCCCTCGATCGCGAAAAGGCACCGTCACGCGGTGACGTGTCGGTGCATTGACATTCGGGCACGCTCTTCGGGGCGTGCGGGATTACCGCGACGCGGCCTGAGGTGCCCGTCGTGCGATTACCAGGTGCGGGTTGCGCGGTGGTGCGACTCGTGCGCTTCGCCCACGGCGCCGAAAAACGATGCGGGCACAGGCCGACGCACCGGTGGGAATTCCGGCATCACCGTGAACTGATTCGTGGGACTGCCCGTTGGAAACCCAGCGGGGGTGTGCGCTCGTGCAGCACCTCGCCCCTGTGACGCGTTGGGTTCGGTCCGGCTGCTGCACGCTCCTGGGGAAACTAGTGGCGCGCGATGGTGCGGGTCAATACCGGCGGACACTTAAGATCCTGTTAAGATCAAATGAGAATTTGGTGGTCGACCCAACTTTCTTCAGCGCACGGAGCCCAGCAGTTCGAGCACCTGGCCCTCGTCCGGCAGGCGAGGGGAGTGCCACTCCGTGTGGGGTGCCGGTGTGCGCGGTGAGGGCGTGGCCGATTCCGTGGACGGGCGGAACTGTTCACCGTCCGGCCGATCATGGGCATCGCGATCGGCGGCGAGTACGCGATCGGCGCCCCGATCCTCACGTGCACGAAGGATGGCGCTGGACTCTGTCGAGCAGCGCGTTGGTCGCCGTGATCTCGGCGATGAGCCGGATCGGCGCCGCGGTGCTCGCGCTCGGGGCGATCGTCTCGCAGTTCCCGGCGCCCGAGACGACGGACCTCGACCTGGCCCGGGCCGCCCGCCTCGCGCACGCCCGCAAGGCCTCGCGCTCGCCCGCAACGGCTGGCGCTCGGCGGTGTGGAATCGCCATTCATGGGGCAAGTGGGGTCCATGAAGCCGGCCGAGAGACTCGTCCACCGAGCCGGAGCCGGTTCCGCCGACTCCGGCGGCACCCCCGCGGCGAAGGTCGTCGACTTCCACAAGGAGGTGCACCGCGCCTACCTGGAGGAACTCGGGCCCTCCGAGCGCGCGGCACTGCTCTCCTGGGGCGGCTTCACCGGGACGTTCGCGGCGGTCCGAGGGATCACCTACAGCATCCGCAGCGGCAAGGGCCCGTTCCACAACGTCTCAGCCGGATCCACCCATCTGCACCACTATCTCTGGGGAATCGCGATGCTGGGCGGCGTCGGGGCGATCGCCGTCCGCGGGTCCGACGAGAGGCGGCGCCATCCCGCCGTCGCGCTCAGCTACGGCACCGGTCTCGCGCTGATCGTCGACGAATTCGCACTGCTGCTGGACCTGCAGGACGTCTACTGGGCCAAGCAGGGCCGTGTCTCGGTCGACATCGGCATCGGGATCGTGGCCGCCGGAGGCACGGTCTTCGCCGGCCTCCCGATCCTGCGACGGCTCGTCCGCAACCGCCGACCCGCACGCCCTGCTTAAGGGGTTTCGTTGCGCAGCTTGGCCAGCGCCTCGTTCAGCAGACGCTCGGCGTCGGCGTCGCTGCGACGTTCCCGGACGTACGCCAGGTGCGTCTTGTAGGGCGCGACGAAACCGGCCGCGGGCGGGTTGTCCCGGTCCTGGCCCGCCGGCTGGCTGCACCGGGCGCATTCCCAGAGTTCCGGAATCTGCGCCTGGAGCGAGAAGATCGGCCTGCTCTGGTGGCCCTGCGAGCAGAAATAGGTGATCCGGGTGCGCTCGGCCGGCTCGCCTCGATCGTCCGCGCCCATGGGGCCGGCGCCGATGCGCGTCCCGCGAATCCGACTACCTCGTGCCAAGCCGACCAACTCCTAGATCACGAATCCCCGGCGTCGAGCGTCGGCTCATCTGCGGTACCCATGGCCGCAGGATCTGCGGCCGCGGGAAAGCCCAGTCTACGGTCGCCTTCGGCCGATAGCGCCAATGCGATGGTCAATCGTTGTTCTCCGGCGCCTAATCCGACTCGATCGTGTGCCGGAGGGTGCCGGCGCGGTCACCCGGTGAAGCCGGCGAACATGGTCGAGAACTGGTAGGGGCTCTGGCTGATCTCGGTGCAGGTGGACAGGCCGCCGCCGTTCGCGCAGGCCTGGTCGCGGGTCACGGCCCAGAAGGCGAGTTCGGCGAGGTGGTTCTGGTCGGCGAAGGTGATCAGCTGCTGAGCGTCGGAGAGGCCGAATACCTCGTCGGACTCGTCATTCTGGCCGATCATGGGAGTGACTCCGACCATCGCCCAGGTCTGGGCGGTGCTCAGTCCGGTCCAGACCGAGGCGATCTGGGCGCGGACCGACTGGGCGGACTGGATCGCGTAGGCGCCCATCTTGCCGGACGGGTTCGGTGCGGTCGAGTCGCCGAAGTCCATGGCCATGCCGTTGACCGCGGCCACCTTCACCCCGTGCGAGTGGGCGGACTGCAGCACGTACAAGCCGTCCGCGGTGAGGCCGGTGGGCAGCACCGGCAGGGTGAGCGTGACCTTCAGGTCGCGGCCCTTGGCGGCCTGCGCGGCCTGGACCGCGGCGATGGCGGCGGAACGGCGGTCGACCGAGGCGTGGTCGGCCACGGCGGCGCCCTCGATGTCGAAGTCGATCCGGTCCAGGCCGTACGCGTCGACGACCTTCTGGTACTGGGCCGTCAGGCTCGGCACGTCGGTGCAGGACTGCGCGAGCTCGGTGCCGTTCTCCCCGCCGAAGGAGGGCTGGATGTCGCCGCCGGCGGCGCGGATCGCGTCGAAGTCGGCCTTGTCCCAGCCGGTCGCGGGGTCGTAGGCGCCGAACCAGCTGGCGGTGCAGGCGGTGGAGCCGTTGATGATGAAGCCGAGCGAGAAGTCCTTGAGGCCGGTGGCCGTGGCGAGCTGGGGCAGGCTCGGGGTGGGCCAGGCGCCGAGGTCGACGTAGGGGGCTGCGATGCCCGGCGCGGTGCCGCTGCCCGCGGCGGCGGTGACCGCGCCGCTGTGGCCGGATTCGTTGCCCGCGGCGTCGAACGCGGTCACGGTGAAGGTGTGGCTGCTGCCGGCCAGCAGACCACTGACGGCCACGGCCGGGCCGGTGCTGGTCGCGGCCACGGTCGTGCCCTCATAGACGCGGTAGCCGGTCACTCCGACGTTGTCGGTCGAGGCGGTCCAGGCCAGGGATATGCTGCCCGGTCCCGTGCCGCTCACCTTCAGGCCGGTCGGCGTGGAGGGCGGGGTGGTGTCGGCCGGCGTGCCTTGGCAGGGTGCGTTGTTGATCAGGCAATTGGCCGGCGCGGTGACGGCGCCCGAGGTGTTCACGTCGAAGCCGACCGCCGCGGCCGAGGCACCAGGAGCCAGCGGGGACGCCCAGGTCGGCGAGGTGATCGTGTAGTGCGTGCCGGAGGCGGTCAGGGTGCCGTTCCAGGCGCTGGTGACCGTCTCGTTGGTGGGCAGGTCGAATGTCAGCGACCAACTGCTGACGGTCGCGTTGGTGTCATTGGTGATGCTGTAGTCGCCCTCGAAGCCGGAACCCCAGTTCTGCGCGCTCGAGTAGGTGGCGATCAGCCCGGTCAGCGCGGCCGCGTTCGCCGCGCCGCCGCTTGCCGCCGCGGCCGAACCGCTGATCATGACGAGCGCCGCGAGGTATGCCGGGATATGCCGCATGGCGTGCCCTCCTTCAGGGCATGGCGGCGCAACCAGGCGTCGCAGGGCTGGAAGATCATGGGTTGTCGCGAGTGGGGTATCGCGCTGCTTTGCAGATTGGTCTAAACCATGCGCCGCGTCAAGGCGTCCAGAGGCCCGGGTTCATCCGTTCATCCGCGAAAGGTGTTCGCGGGCCTCGTCGTCGAGCTCGACGATGGCGGCGCCGAGGTTCTCGGAGAGGTGGGCGCGGGTTCGCGTACCGGGAATGAGGAGGACGTTCGGGGCGCGATCGAGCAGCCAGGCCAGCGCGATCTGGGCCGGGGTCGCCTTCAGCCGCGCTGCCACCGACGTGAGTACGGGGTTGCCAAGGGTCTGGGTGCGCGCGCTCCGGGGATAGCCGAGCGGGAAGAAGGGAGCGAACGCGATCCCGCGGCGCGCGCACTCTTCGAGTACTTCGGGCGAACGCTGATCCGCGAGGTTGAACCAGTTCTGCACGCAGACGATCTCGGTCTGCTCGACGGCTCTGAGCAGCTGCTCCAGGGAGACGTTGCTGAGCCCGACCCCGTCGATCAGTCCCTCGTCGCGGGCCCGGATCAGGGAGGCGAGCTGGGCGTCGAACCACGCGTCGGCGGACGATCCGTCCATCAGGCGCAGGTTGACGGCGGCCAGGCGGTCGACGTCGAGGGTGGCGAGGTTCTGCTCGATGCCCTGACGCAACTCGTCGGGCTCGTCGAACGGCAGCACCGCACCGCGCGTGTCCCGGCGGGCTCCGACCTTGCTGACGATCGCCAGGTCGGCCGGGTACGGGTGCAGCGCCTCACGGATGAGCTCGTTCACGACGCGCGGACCGTAGAACTCCGCGGTGTCGATGTGGTTGACGCCCGCCTGCACCGCGGTGCGCAGCACGGCGAGGGCTTCGTCGCGGTCGCGCGGCGGGCCGAAGACGTTGTCGCCGGCCAGTTGCATCGCGCCGTATCCGACCCGGCGCACCTGCCGACTGCCGAGTGGATACGATCCGGCGGCGTCGATCGGGTACGTGTGCTGTGACGGCTGTGACTGCTCTGACATGGTGAATCAGGCTCCGTATGCGGGCAGCACCGCGCCGCTGACCGGTGCCGAGGCGTCGCCGGCCAGGAAGGCGATCACCTCGGCGATCGCCTCGGGCGTGACCGCGCGCGCCATCGCCTCCGGCGGGAGGAACTCCCGGTTCTTCGGGGTGTCGATCAGCTGCGGCGCGACCGCGTTCACCCGGATGCCCCGCGGACGCAACTCCAGGTCCAGGATCCTGACGAGCTGGCTCAGGGCGGCCTTGCTCAGGCCGTAGGCGGCCATGCCCGCGGTCGGTTCGAGTGCCGGGCGGGAGGTGACGTGCACGATGGAGCCGGATCCGCGATCACGCATGTGCGGCGCGACGGCTTGGGTCAGCCACAGCGCGGCCCCGGCGTTGACATCCATCATCCGCCGCAGGTCATCGGGCGTCGCGGCGAGCGCGTCCCCGAGGGCGAACGCGCCGATCGTGTTCACCAGTACGTCCGGGGGTCCGGCCTCGGCGGCTACGCGGTCGATCAGCGTCTTCGACACGCTCGGATCGGTCGGGTCGCCGACCAGGTGGCGGATGCCGTCGGGCAGCTGACGCATTCGCTCCTCGCTGCGGTCGATCCCGACGACGGTGTATCCCGTGCCGACCAGCTTCACCGCCACCGCCCGGCCGAGCGGTCCACCCGCACCGGCCACCACTGCCAGTCGATCGGTCATCATCCGCCTCCGTTGTCTTCACCGCGCACATGATTCGTGTCGTTACGCTGTTGACGCTCACATCGGGCCTGGTGAGCGCGCCTCACCCGAACCTAGTGATTCTTCGCCTCGTTGACATTCATGCCACACGGCTGATACCGAGAGAGCTGTGTCGGGAGCGAAGGAACAGTCATCGGACGAGGCCTGCCAGCACGCGCCGGAGAGCGCCGGCCGGCTGCGGCTCATCGACCGCGAAGAACTGCTTGCCGCGCTCGACCGGGCCGCGGCGGGAAAGGTGGCCGTTGTCACGGCGCCTGCCGGGAGCGGGAAGTCGACGCTCCTGCGGGCCTGGGCCGAGCGCCGGGGTCGAGCGCACGGGCTGGCGATGGTGCAGGTGCAGCGCGATAAGCAGGATGCCCAGTTGTTCTGGCTGGCGCTGCTGAACTCCGTTCGCCGTCTGTCGGATGATCCCGCCGATGCCGCACCGCAGGCGGCGTCACCGGATATGCACGGCGCGGCGATGGCGGGGGCGATGGTGGACCGCATCCTCGCCGAGTTGGCCTGCCGGACCGGCCGTATCGACCTCGTCATCGACGACGTCCACGAACTCGACTCGCCGGAGACCTTCGTCGAGCTGACCCGTCTGCTGGCGAACCTGCCCCAGGACGTCCACGCGATCCTCGCGACGCGCCGCGATCTGCCGCTGCGGCTGCACCACCTGCGTCTGACCGGCGAACTGGCCGAACTGCGCGAGGCGGACCTGCGATTCACGCTGGACGAGACCCGCGCGCTGCTCGGCGTCGCGGGCATCGGGCTCTCGGACGCGGCGGTGACCCGGCTGTACGAGCGCACCGAGGGCTGGGCCGCTGGTCTGCGGCTCGCGGTGATCTCGCTGACCGGTCATCCGGACCCGGAACGCTTCGTGGCCGAGTTCACCGGCAACAACCGCACCGTCGCGGAGTACCTGCTCGCGGAGATGCTCGACCGCCGGCCCGAGCACGTGCAGAACCTGCTGCTGCGAACCTCGATCCTCGAGCGCGTCAGCGGCGAACTCGCAGACCTGCTCACGGGTGGTACCGGGTCCGAGCGCATTCTGCTTGAGCTCGAGGACGCGAACGCATTCGTCGTCTCGCTTGATCCGAACCGGACCTGGTTCCGGTACCACCATCTGTTCGCCGACCTGTTGCGGCTGGAGCTGCGCCGACTCCTGCCGGATGACGTGCGGGAACTGCATCGGCGCGCGGCCGCCTGGTCTCCCGCTCCGCGAGTCTGGCCGCGGTGCGGACCGCGTCGAGCGCCAGCCGCGCCACCTGCGAGTCGTCCATCGCGTGCCGCCCCTTCTCGCGGGCCTGCCGCCTGGATCCCAGCCATCCGCCGACTCCAGCCTGGCACGGAAGCATAGTCTGAAGTCATGACTGAGCCCATCGAGATGATCCAGATCGGCGGGACCCACCGGCTCGCGGTGCGCCGCGCCGGGCACGGCGGGGTTCCGCTGCTGCTCATCCACGGCTTTCCGTGCACGAGCCTGATCTGGTCGCGCAACATCGGCCCGCTCGCCGCGGCGGGCTTCGACGTCGCCGCTCCCGATCTGCGAGGCTACGGCCAGTCCGACTTCGTCGCCGACGACGTCTACGACATCGCCGCGTTCAGCACCGATCTGGCCGAGCTCATGGACGCGCTGGGCTGGGCCAAGGCGGTCGTCGTCGCGCACGATCTCGGTGCTGCGACCACCCTAGACTTCGCCAACCGGTTCCCCGGCCGGGTCGACCGCGTCGTGCTCCTCGATGGCACCACGCCCGACCTGCGCGGGGACTACGCGGCCGCCGGCATCACCGCGACCCGGGGCTCCGGTCGCAAGGTCCTCTACGACTACCAGATCAACCAGGGTCTGCACGCCGACGACCTGCTCGACATGCTCAACACCCCGGCGCGCCGCCGCCGCTACATCGCCGAGTTCTTCGGCCACCGCCTGTGGGCGCCGGCCCACGCGTTCAGCGATGCCGACCGCGAGCTGCTCACCTTGGCCTACGCCGACGCCGGCCGGCTCCGCGTCGCCTTCGCCGACTACGAGATCGTGATGGGCCGCCGCCAGACGTCCACCCCGACCATCGAGGACCGGAGGATCGAGCAGCCCGTGATGGTCATGGTGGGAGCCGACGCGGTCACCCTCGGCCAGAACATCGAGGCCAAGTGCGAGGTCGCGTACCCGCGGCTGGTCGGCCCGTTCTGGATCAAGGACGCCGGGCACTTCCTGTGCTGGGAGAAGCCGAGAGTCGTCAACGGCGCGGTCCGGGCGTTCTGCGCCGACCTGCTGGCCAGGGCCCAGACTCAGGCGTAGGCGGCGGCCTGGGCGGCGTAGAGCTCGGCGTAGCGGCCACCGGAGGCCAGCAGCTCCTCGTGGGTGCCGGTCTCCAGGATCGTGCCGTCGGCGAGGACGAGCACCTGGTCGGCCATGCTCACCGTCGAGAAGCGGTGCGAGACGAGCACGGTGACGGCGCCGGTCGCCGCACCGGCCGCGCGCGCCTGCCGGGCGAACGTGTCGAACAGGTCGTGTTCGGCCTGCGGGTCGAGGGCGGCGGTCGGCTCGTCGAGGACGAGCAGCAGCGGGGCCGTCCGCATCTGGGCCCGCGCCAGGGCCAGGCGCTGCCACTGGCCGTGCGAGAGTTCGGCGCCGCCGAAAACCTTGCCGAGCTGTGTGTCGAGGCCGTCGGCGAGGCGTTCGACGGTGTGCTCGGCGCCGGCTCGCGTGACGGCCGCCTCGACAGCGGCGCGGTCCTCGACATGCGGCAGGTCGCCGACGCCAATGGTCTGATACGCGGGGAATTCGAACTTTGCGAAGTCCTGGAACACGCCGCAGGACGCCGCCGCCCACGCACGAGGCGCGATGGAGGCCAGCGGCGTGCCGTCGACGGCGATCTGGCCGGACGTCGGCTGGTAGAGGCCGGTGAGCAGCTTGACCAGCGTCGTCTTCCCGGCGCCGTTGATGCCGACGAGGCCGACGACGGTGCCCGGCGGAAAGTGCGCGGTGATCGAATGCAAGACCGGGGTGGAGGCGCCGGGGTAGGTGAAGGCGACGTCCTCGAGGGTGATGCCGGTGGTCAGGCGGGGCGGCGGCGCGCCGTCGGCGCCGGAGCGCGCGGCCGTCGCGGCATACTCGCGCAGCCACGCGTAGTGCTCGGCGACCTTGCCCGCCTCGCCGGCTCGCTCGGTGTTGGACTGAACGAGGAAGAGTTGAAGCCGCAGCTGGGCGGCGAGTGTCAGTACCATGACGAGCATGCCGATGGCCGTCTGGCCGTTCAGCACCTGGTGCGCGACGAGCGCGATGCCGGCGCCGAGGCCCGCCGCGTAGATCGCCCAGCCGGCCACCTGCAGCGCCGCGCCGCGCACTTGGGCGCGTTGCCGGGTTCGGGTCGCCTCGTCCCACAGCGCGGTGGCGCGGCGGCTGAGTTCGTGTCCTGATCCGGCGATGCGGATCTCCTTCGCGGCGCTCGGATTCAGGCACAGTTCGTGCAGGTGCAGTTCGAGCCGGGTGATCTCCGCGTCGGCCTCGTGGGCCGCGCGCGACCATCCCTGTGCGCGATTGCCGAAGACGAGGACCGGAACAGTGGTGGCGACGAGCCCGAGCAGCAGCGGATCGACCTGCGCGAGCAGGATGCCGCTGAGCGTGAGGCTGATGACGGCCGTGGCCATCTGGACCACCGACCACGCGTATTCGGCCAGCGCGGCGGTCCCCTTCACCGCGAGGAACACACGGTTGAGGTGGTCGGCGCGCTCCAGGTGCTCGATGCCGGGGATCGCCGCGACATCGGCCATCACCTCGCGGATCAGCTCCAGGTCCATCTTGCCGGCCAGGTTGGCGCGGAGGTTGCCCTGCATCCGGCCGCCGATGGTGAGCATCATGGCGGCGAGGGCGCCGAGCGCGACGGCCGGGATCAGCCACGTCCATCCGGAGCCGGTGTGCGAGTGGCGCGCGTCGTCGACGACCCAGCGCTGCGCGAGGCCCACGGCGGTGGGCGTAACCGCGATCAGGACCGTGAGAAGCCAGGTGACGGCGGTGGCCTTACGATCCACCCGCGAGGAGAGGGCGAGCAGGTGTCGCAGGGTTCGGATGGTCGAGCCGAGCTTCGTGATTCTCATGATGTCGTCTCCGCGAAACGCGCGGCCTGCAGTCGGAACAGGCGTGCGTAGGTGCCGTTGTGATTCATCAGCGCATCGTGGTCGCCGGATTCGGTGATCCGTCCGCCGTCGAGGACGACGATCCGATCGGCGCCGCGCACGTTCGAGAGCCGGTGCGAGATGATGACGACGGACGCCGAGCCCGCATGCGTGGTCACGCGCTCGTTGAACTCCTGCTCGGCCTCGACGTCCAGGTGCGCCGTCGGCTCGTCGAGCACCAGCAGCCGCCGTCCGTGGGCGACCGCGAACAGCGCGCGGGCGATCGCCAGCTTCTGCCACTGCCCGCCGGAGAGGTCGACCGCTCCGGTGCCGCCCTTCCACAGCGTCGTGCGCGCGCCTTCCGGCAGTGCGGCGACCATGTCGTCGGCGCCGGCCGCGCTGATGGCGTCATCGATCCCTGAGAGGTCGTCGGCGTATTCGGGCGCCGAGAGCGCGACGTTGTCGGCGGCGGAAGTCCCGTAGTGCACGAAATCCTGGAACAGCGCCGTCAACCGCCGCCGCCATGCCTCGATGTCCAGCTCGCGCAGGTCGGCGCCGTCGACGGTGATCCGCCCCGCAGTGGGCTGATACAGCCCGGCGAGCAGCTTCATCACGGTGGTCTTGCCGGCGCCGTTGACGCCCACGATGGCCAGTGTCTCGCCGGGCTGGACCTCCAGCGTCAGTCCGTCGATCGTCGGCCGCGGTGCACCGGGGTAGGTGAACGAGACATCCTCGAACCGGACGTGCGGCGTATCTGAACCCTGAGTTTGTGCGGCCGACGCCCGTGCCGCCATGTCCTCGCGCGCGAGCACCCGGTCCAGGGCCCGCACTGTGACGATGCCGTAGTCGATCTCGAACGACTCCTGCCCCATGAACGCCAACGTCATGACCGTGAACGCCGCCGCCACGCAGCGCGCGACGGTCCCGGCGGCCAGCCCCGAATAGCCGAGCACCCACATCGTCGCGGCGCCGGAAAGGCTCGAGACCGTCAGCGTGAGACCCTGCCGTCCCAGCACCGAGGCGCGCGCCGCCCAGGCCGGGGCCCGAGCCGTCACATAGGCCTGATACATCCGGTCGAGCACCCAGTCGGCCAGCCCGAAGAGCCGGACCTCCTTCGCCGGCGCCGCCTCGTGAGCGAGCCGCGCGAAGTACTGGGCCTTGTGCGTGTCGGACGCTCGCGACTCCTCCATGCCGACCAGCCACATCCACTGCCGGCGCGCCAGCATGCGCAGGACGAGCGAGACCGCCACGAGGCCGGCGGCGAGCAGCGGGAAGCGCTGACCGAGGACGACCGCCGCGCCGAGCCCGCCGGCGATGCTGGTCAGCAGCGTGATCTGCCCGATCGCCGCGTTGCCCGGCGAGCGGGTGCGCCAGCCGAGGCCGAGGTCGCAGGCGCGCTCGACGTCCTCGCGGAACTCCGGGTCCTCGAGGTGCGCGATACCGGTCGGTGCCATGGCGATCGCGCGGACCTGCGCGCGGATCGCACCGTCGATGCGGCGCGCGGCCACCACCTCGCAGGCGCGTCCGATGAGAATCGCGACCTGGACGCCGACGACGACGCCCACCGCCGCGAACAGAGCCGGGAGCACGGCGGTCAGCCGGTGCGCCGTCGTCGCGGACGCGACCAGCCAACCGGTGGTCAGCGCCGCGCCGATCGCCCCGGCGACCTGCGCCACTGCCGCCGTGACGAACCCGACGACCGTCCACCGACCGGCGTGGGCGAGCAGCGCCAGCAGGCGTCGCCGTTCCACTATCAGGGCCCGCATCCCGGCCGGACGCAGCGCGCCCCAGCCGAACCGCGGGTCCGCGAACTTCCCGTCGTCCCCGTCCGCAACCACGTCCGCCGCCACGTCCCCGCGCTCCCGCCTCGTCGAAGCCACCCCGAGTGTGGAACACCGGCGCGGCGTGCGGCAAACGCTTTCCTGAGCCTGGAACGAAAGGGTGCGGGCGGCTGGTCAGACCAGCCGCCCGCACCCTTCGTGCCCTGATCGTGCGTTATCCGACGGTCCAGTTCTCGCTGGCACTGCCGTTGCAGGTGTAGATGTCGGCGGTCGCGCTGTTGGCCGTGGAGCTGCCGGTCACGCTGAGGCAGAGGCCGGAGTTCTTGTTGACGATGGTGCCGCCCGAATTCACGGTCCAGTTCTCGGGCGCGCTGCCGTTACAGGTGTAGACGTCAGTGGTGGCCCCGGACGTCGTGGAGCTGCCGCTCACGCTCAGGCACAGGCCGTTGCCGTCGACCATCGTGCCGCTCGAGTTCACGGTCCAGTTCTGCGCCGCCGAGCCGTTGCAGGTGTAGATGTCGGCGGTGGTCTTGAGCGTGGTCGATCCGCCGGTGTCGCTCAGGCACTTGCCGGAACTCGCACCCACGATCGTCGAGCCGGCGCCGCCACCGCCGCCGCTCGAACCGCCGGTGATCTTGTTGAAGATCGACGAGTACTGATACCCGGTGCCCTTGTCGTAGCCGTCGACCTCCCAGAAGGACAGCTCGCCGACGCCCTTCGAGGCAGCGAAGCTCTCCAGGGTGGACGCGTTCGAGATGGTGAAGTTCTCGTTGTCGTCGTTCTGCCCGGCGATCGGCGTCAGGCCCTCCAGGTTGTACGCGGCGGACGTGGAGATCCCGTACAGGCTCGCCAGCTGGCTCGCCGTGTCGGTGGAGGCGGTCTCGGCGTCGTTGAGCGCGTTCTGGCCGTCGCCGAAGTCCATCGTCATGATGTTGACCATCGACACCTTGACGCCCTTGGACTTGGCGTCCTGCAGCAGCGCGTACTCGGATCCGCTGCCGGTCGGCAGGCCGTTCGGGTTCACCGCGAGGGTGAAGTCGACCTGCACGGACGGGTCCTCGGCCTGCAGCGCGGCCAACGCCTGGTCACGCCGGGCCGTCGCGGCGGTGTCGGAGAGCACGCCGCCTTCGATGTCGAAGTCGAGGCGGTTCACGCCGTAGGTGTTCACCACGTTGAGATACGCGGCGGTCAGCGAGGAGACGCTGGTACACGTCTGGGCGACCTCGCCTCCGGCCGCGCCGCCGAACGAGATGATCACGTTGCCGCCGTCGCCCTGGATCTGGCTGATCTGCGATGTGAAGGCGCCGACGCCGGAGCCGTCGTCCTCCCACTCGGGCGTGCACCCGGACTTCGGGATGAGGAAGGCCAGCGTGTAGTACTTCAGGCCGGTCGCGGCGTAGTCCGCGGCCATGTCTCCGGCGTCGGAGCCGGCGATCTGCAGGTACGGCGCGGCGTAGTGGGCGGGGTACGACGGGGAGGCCGCGGAGGCCGAGGTGGCGGTGAGCGCGAGCCCGCCCGCGGCCAGCGCCAGCGCGGCCCCGGCGGCCAGCGGCAGCGCGGTTCGCCGCGAGGCGAGTATGGAGCGGAGTTTCGACATGTTG
Source organism: Actinospica sp. (assembly GCF_035552695.1). Lineage (NCBI taxonomy): Bacteria > Bacillati > Actinomycetota > Actinomycetes > Catenulisporales > Actinospicaceae > Actinospica > Actinospica sp. The sequence goes on along the minus strand of NZ_DASZKT010000161.1, from coordinate 811 downwards.
ACTGAAGATCCCTTCGGCACGAGCTCAACGGCGGGTGGGTTCGCCGCCGGGTGGGGAGGTACTCGCGTTGGCTCCGGCTTCGAGGCGGGGCCGACCGTGCCAGTGATTGCATCAGCGCGGCCGAGGGCAGTCAACCTTCCTTACTCAAACTGGTCCAGACCATAGGGGATTGTTATGGCAGAGATATGGAACAGGGTGCTGTTTCCGCGGGCGGACCCGGCGCTCGGACCCGGAGTGGGATCCGGCAGCGGGATCCGGCAGTGACTTCACGGGCTTCATCGCCCCCGTGTCGAACGCCGACTTCACCTCGAAGTCCGCCGACGGCGCACCCGGCCCGTCGCGAAGCAACATCCTGTCGGAATATCCCCGGCAGCGGCGCCACGAGCTAGAGCTGCGTCAAGCGACGTTCGCCGAGTCCCTAGGCAGCCTGATGCGGAACGAGGTCATGTTCGTGATTCGGATGTCACTCGTGCTGCGGGTGCGCCTCTTCGCGGCGTTCCCGGGGTTTCGCCGGCCCACCCTCCCGCCCGTTGCGTCGGCCTGTCGGGCTGCGGTCCGCAAAGTCAAAATCGAGAACGCAGTCCTGATCTCAAGTAAGGGATCGCACCCTCGGCCCTTTGATCGGTGACGAGGACGGTCAGCGTGCGGCGTGAAGAGATTCGTGCCAGCGTGAGCGTGGTGCTTGGCGCAGGCGGGGCGCGCCCGCAGCACTTCCAGCAGACCCCAACTGCCGTCGCGATCCGCGATCTTCTCGCCGTGGTCAGTTCGACGGGGGGCGGCGCGGGCGGTCGCTGCGGGTGCGCGCGAGTTG
>NZ_DASZKT010000160.1:0-53462 GCF_035552695.1 Actinospica sp. | reverse complement strand
GCGGCTACCCTACGCAGAGCAGCTAGCGCGCGGCGTTCTTGATGAACTCGCTCTCGTGCTCCGGTGTGGGCTTGGCGCCGGCGAAGTAGCTTCCGCGCAGGTGGCGGCGGGTGGCGTGGTCGTCGGTGGCGCGGGTCGCGGAGTGCCAGAGGTAGCAGTCGTGCAGCAGCACGTCGCCGCGCTCGGCGTAGACGGCGACCTCGCCGCGCACCTTCTCGAAGGCCAGCGGCATCGGGAACGGCGGCGGCGTCAGGGTGCGTCCACCGGCCGGGCGGGCGGTGTCGGGCACGGCGATGTTGTTGACGTTCCGGTACGGCGCGGGCGTGGCCCACAGGTGGCTGCCCGGCACGACGCGCAGAAATCCGTTGCAGGGGCTGGTCTCGTCGATGTGCAGGGTGAACGAGGTCGCGGGCCAGATATCCATGCTCGGACTCGCCTGCCAGTCCGAGTGCCAGCCGATGCGGGTGTAGCCGGATTCCCGGCCGGGCCGCGCGTCCTGGTAGACCACGCCGGACTGGACGATATCGCCGAACCAGAGGTCGTCGCCGAGCAGCTGCTTGAGAATGCCAAGCAGTTTCTCGTCGGTGACGGCCTCGTGCACTGAGGGCGCGACCTCGGTCACGTGCTCGACGTAGTTCGCGAACTTCTCCGCCTTCGCGGGGTCGTCAATGTACTTCGTCGAGCCGTAGCGCTCGGGCAGGTCCCCGGCGACGACGCGGGTCTGCGCGGCGACGCACTCGGACTCCATGCGGGCGAAATGGCCGTCCGAGAACAGGCCGCGCACGACGGCGTAGCCGTGCATCTGGTAGTACCAGCGGATCCCGTTCAGGTCCGAGGCATCGAAGACCCCGGATTCGTCGAGCACACCCACGATCGCCACCTCCACGGTTCGGTACTGCGGTTCCTCGATACTGCGGTTCCGAGATGGATTGAACCAGTCGATTCAATAGCGGGTCAATGGCAGATCAGGCTGTTCGGGGAGTTGAAACCCGGCAGTAACGCGAGGCGCGATAACTCCAGATGAACCGAATGGTTCAGTCGCGGCCGACGCGTGCGCAGACCGAGCTGACGGCCGCCTGCGCGGCGAGGTGGGCGCGTCGCTCGTCGCTGGAGCTGAGCAGGTCCATCTGCAGGCCGCGCCAGCAGCCGACCAGTTCGCGGGCCAGCACCTCGGCGGACGCCCGGCGCATCCCCTCGCGCTCCAGGGTCGCGGTCACGTCGTCGACCAGCCCGTGCGCGACCTGCTCCAGCCAGGCGCCGTAGCTGTCGGGCCGGTTCACGGCCAGGCCGAAGACCTCGAAGAACAGCCGGGCGAACGGCCGGGTCTCGGCGGCGGAGATCCCGTCCCAGGCCTCGGACAGCCGCGTCTCAAGGTCGGCCGGGCTGCTGCGCAGGTGCTGCGAGATGCTGCGGAAGCGCGGGAACCGGGAGGCCGCGGCGTCCAGCGCGTCCATGGTGAGCTGGTCCTTGCTGCCGAAGTAGTACAGCAGCATCCGATTGTTCGACCCGATGGCCGTGGCCAGTCCGCGCAGGGTCAGCGAGGCCACGCCGTTGCTCAGCACGTAGTCGACAGCCAGGCCGAGCAACCGCTCGCGCTCGGTCTGCGGGACGTCCGCGGCCTGCTGCCGCGCGCTCGCTGCGATCACCGCCTCAGGGTAGCGCGGTGCCTGAAGAGAAATCGGCGTGCAACTGGCGGGACGCGCGGCGGAAACAGCGCGTTCGTAGCTTTTCGAAGACGGTTCAGCGGATATCGCGGGCGACGAAGGAGGATCGGCATGACGCGGCACGTGCGTAGTAGTGGGCGCAGCGGCAGTCTGCAGCAGATCCGCCGCGTCGCCTGGACGCGGGGGCGTGTGGCGCACGGGAGTTGAGTCGCGAACTCAACACCCTTCCTCCGCGCACAGCCCTGGCCCCGGGCCTGTGCGTCCCCGCGAACCGTTGAAAGGCCGAGTCATGCCCGCTGAGCTGACCGTTCCCCGCGAGTGCACCTTCGATCCGGACGACTGGCGGATCATCGCACGCTACTGGTACCCGATCGCGCTGGCCACGGAGGTCGGTGCGGCGCCGCTCGGCGTGAAGCTGCTCGACCAGCCCCTCGTCGTCTACCGGACCGACGACAGCCGGACCGTGATCGCGAACGACATCTGCCCGCACCGCGGCACGCCGCTGAGCCTTGGCCGGGGCGACGCACGCGGGATCACCTGCGCGTACCACGGCTTCCGGTTCGGCGCCGGGGGACGCTGCGTCGACGTGCCCGCGCATCCGCAGGCGAAGATCCCGTCCCGGCTGCATCTGCGCACCTACCCGGCCGTCGAGCGCTACGGCCTGATCTGGACCTGTCTGGCGGCCGACCCGGATACCGAGCCCGACATCCCGACGCACCCGCATTGGGACGACGCGGGATTCCAGCGGATCAACTGCCCGTGGATCGACATCGCGGCGTTCGCCGGGCGGCAGATCGAGGGCTTCCTCGACGTGGCGCACTTCGGCTTCGTGCATCTGAAGTCCTTCGGGAACCCGGACAACCCGGTGGTGCCGGACTACGCCGCGGCGCCTACGCCGGACGGGTTCGAGGTCGAGTACTGGAGCACGGTCGGCAACTACCCGATCGGGGTCGTCGACCGCTCCAAGCCGGGATTCCAATGGCTGCGGCACTTCCGGCTGCACGTGCCGTTCACCGCGACGCTCGTGGTGCACTTCCCGGACGAGGGCAAGCTGTCGATCATGAACGCGGCCTCTCCCGTCTCGGCCCGGATGACGCGGATGTTCGCGCCGATCTGCCGGAACTTCGACACCGACCAGCCGGAGCAGGCCGTCCACGACTTCAACCGGATCGTGTTCGAGGAGGACCGGGCGATCGTCGAGGTGCAGAAGCCGGAGAATCTGCCGCTCGATCCGAGGCTCGAGGTGAACGTCCCGGCCGACCGCAGCTCGATCGCGTACCGCAGGGCGCTGCGCGGCCTGGGCCTCGGCTCGTTCTTCACGGCCTGAGCGGGGACGGGCGATGACGACGAACACTCAGGCGACGAGCATGCCCGCCGTCGTGCACGCGCTGACCCGCGCGGCCACGGACGCGCTGCTCATCGAGCTACGACACCCCGACTCGGGCGGAAGGCTGCCAGAAGCGCGACCAGGTGACCACATCGACGTGCGATTCGGCAGACACCTGCGCCAGTACTCGCTCTACTCCTCCGCGACCGATGGCCGGTACCTGATCTGCGTCAAGCGGGAGCGGGGCGGGCGCGGTGGCTCGGCTGCCCTGCACGACGAACTGCGGGTGACCGACATCGTGCAGGTCAGTTCGCCACACAACAGGTTCCCGCCGGTACGGGGCACACGCACACTGTTACTCGGTGCCGGAATCGGGATCACGCCGCTACGGGCGATGGCCGAGGCTCTGTGGCACGAGCGCGACCGGTTCGATCTGTGGTTCTACGCACCGGATCGAGACAGTGCGCCGCTCCTCGAGTACATCGCGACCCGGCCGTACGCCGATCGCGTGCACCTGCGGCTAAGTACCCAGGGCCAGAGCGCTCGCACCGCGTTGCCGGACGAACTGGAGCATCCTGCTCCCGACGCGCACGTCTACGTCTGCGGGCCGGCCGGGTTCATGGAACATGTCAGGGCTCGCGCGCGTAAGGCCGGCTGGGCGGACGAGCAGCTGCACCAGGAGACGTTCACACTCGATGCCGAGGCTTCCGCCGCGCTTTCCGAAGGCGACGAGTTCGCGGTCCGGGTAGCGAGCAGCGGCGAGACGTATCGGGTTCCTTCGGGCTCGTCGGTCGCCGACGTGCTGCCGGCGAACGGCGTGGACGTGGATCTTTCCTGCGAGCAGGGGATCTGCGGCGCGTGTCTGGTTCCGGTGCTCACCGGAATCCCCGATCATCGAGACGAGGTGCTGAGCGAGGCGGAGCGGACCGCGAACGACCGGATGACGATCTGCTGCTCGCGGGCGCGTACAGCCGAACTGACCTTGGACCTGTGATGCGGATGCATGATCTGATTATTCGAGCGGACAAGATCTACACGCCGCGTGGTCCGAGGCCGGGCGCGGTGGTCGTGGACGCGGGGATCATCACGGCGGTCCTCGTCGACGACGACGCGGTGATCGAGACCGTCGAGGCGGTCGCAGCGCGTACGGAGGTCCGTCTGGCCGACGACGAGGTGCTGATCCCCGGCGTCGTGGACAGTCACGTCCACGTGAACGAACCGGGGCGAACCGAGTGGGAGGGCTTCGCGAGCGCGACCGCCGCCGCTGCGGCCGGCGGCGTGACGACGATCATCGACATGCCGCTCAACAGCATCCCGCCGACGATCACGCCCGAGGCCCTGGAGGTCAAGCGCGCGGCGGCGAGCGGCGCATGCTCGGTGGACGTCGGCTTCTGGGGCGGAGCCGTGCCACAGAGCCTCGGGCGGCTGCTGGCCCTTCAGACAGCCGGGGTGTTCGGGTTCAAGGCGTTCCTCGCACCTTCGGGTGTGCCGGAGTTCGAGCACCTGACAACCGCTCAGCTTCACGCGGCGGCAGCGGAGATCGCGTCCTTCGACGGGCTCCTGATCGTGCACGCCGAGGACCCGGAGGTGCTGGCGCACGCGGAGGCGCACGCCGCGCCCGGCGACTACGAGGGCTTTCTCGCCAGCCGTCCGGACACCGCGGAGATCACCGCGATCGAGAACGTGATCTCCGCCGTGCGTACGACGGGCGTCCGAGCCCACATCCTGCATCTGTCCTCCGCCCACGCGCTCCCGACCATCGCAGCCGCGAAGGCCGAGGGCCTGCCGCTCACCGTCGAGACGTGCCCGCACTACCTCTCGTTCGCGGAGGCCGAGATCCCAGTCGGCGCGACGCAGTACAAGTGCTGCCCGCCGATCCGCTCCGCCGCGAACCGCGAGCAGCTGTGGCAGGGTCTGATCGACGGAGTGATCGACGTCATCGCCTCGGACCACTCCCCGTCGACCGCCGAGATGAAGTTCGCGGGCAACGGGCACTTCGCCCAGGCGTGGGGCGGAATCGCCGGGCTGCAGGTGTCGTTGCCCGCCGTCTGGACCGCGGCCGCGGCGCGCGGCCTGCCGCTGGAGTCGGTGGTGGCGTGGATGTGCCAGGCGACCGCGGATCTCGTCGGACTCGCCGACCGAGGACGCATCGAGCCGGGCAAGCGAGCCGACCTGGTCGCGTTCGCCCCCGACGCGCCCGTCCGCGTCTCGGCGGCCGAGCTGCTGCACCGCAATCCCGTCAGCGCGTTCGACGGCGCCGACCTGATCGGAGCGGTACGCCGCACGTGGCTGGCCGGCGAGTCGGCCGCGCCCGCGACGCCGACAGCGCCGACAACACCCGCGGAACCGGGAGCACCCGCGACACCTGTCCGCGGCCGCCTGCTCTCCCGACCCTGACCTGGAAGGATGGACAACGATGGCGATCGTGCTCGGCCCCAACCGCTACGGCAAGGCGGAGAGCCGCGTCGTGCGGATCCACCGTGACACGCCCCGTCACGAGATCCTCGATCTCAACGTCTCCACCGCCCTGCGCGGCCGCTTCGACGCAGCATACCTAGTCGGCGACCAAGCCGCGGTGCTGCCGACGGACAGCCAGAAGCAGACGGTCTACGCGTACGCGAAACAAAAGCCCTGGACCTCGATCGAGGAGTACGGCCTCGTACTCGCCCGGCACTTCGTCGAGGACATCGAGCCGGTCGAGTCGGCACGCATCGAGATCGAGCAATTCGCCTGGGACCGTGTACTCGTCGACGGCACCGAACACGACCACACCTGGGTTCGCAGCGGCCCAGAGGTGCGCACCGCCGCCGTGACCGTGGAAGGTGGCGGCGGTGAGCTGCAGACCTGGATCGTAGGCGGAATCAAGGATCTAACAATCCTCAAATCCACCGGCTCCGAGTTCCACGGCTTCCTCCAGGACCCGTACACGGTGTTGGAGCCGACCACGGACCGCGTGATGGCCACGTCCCTCAACGCCGGTTGGCGCTTCACCCGCACCGGCATCGCCACCGACATCGCCTGGGACGCGGCATACGCAACCGTACGCCGAATCCTCGTGGAGACCTTCGCCACTCTGCACTCGCTCGCCCTGCAACAGACCCTCCACGCAATGGGCCGCGCCGTCCTGGAAGCCTGCCCATACCTCGCCGAGATCCGCCTCTCCGCGCCGAACAAGCACCACTTCGCCCACGACCTGGCCCGCTTCGGCATCGACAACAACAACGAGGTCTTCCACGCCGACGACCGCCCCTACGGCCTGATCCAAACCACCGTCATGCACGACGACGCCGACCACGCAGGCCCGGCCTGGGACTCCTACACAGGACTCGTCTAGGGTCTGCTTCAGATTCGGTTCGGAAGTCGTCCCGCCGCCTGCGCGCTAACCTGCCGTTCATGCCCTTCACCTCCGGCGGCACCGACGGTCCGTGCTTCGACGCCGACGCCAACGGTCTCGATCCTCACTTGGACCTGAGTGACAACGTTCGAGGCTCTCTTCCATCGGCAGACAGCGCACAACACGTCGCCGAGGCCTTCCACGCCGCGGGGTGGCGCGTACGCAAATCCAGTTGGACCGAGTTCGAGGTCGAGAACACCTACGCCCAGCTCGAGCTGCGCCCAAGCAGGCCCGTGCACTTCAGAGGCGTCATCGTTCCGCAACGGATCGACGACCTGCTCGCCGTCTTCGCCGCACTCGGGCTGACCTTCATCGTCGAACTGGACGACTGGAACGGCAGCGATACTGCGACCTATCGATCAGAGGGCACCAGCGGCGCACCCGCATAGGCGCCAACACACGGACGCTAGCTGCCTCGATAGGTTGAGTAGGCGAAGGGGCTTAGTAGCAGGGGCACGTGGTAGTGGGCGGCGGGGTCGGTCAGGTCGATGACGACTACGACCTGGGGGTAGAAGGTGCTCGTGCCCTGCGAATCGAAGTAGGCGCCGGTGTTGAAGGTGACGCGGTAGTGGCCGGGCGGGAGGGCCTCGGGGCCCAGGGTGTTGATGCGGCCGTCGGCGTCGGTGCGGGCGTGGGCGATCGTGGTCCAGGTGTTTTTCGTGGACAGCTGTTCCAGGGTGACTTCGAGGCCTGATGCCGGGACGCCGCGTGCCGCGTCGAGGACGTGGGTGGTGATGTGGCTGCGGGTCGCCGGGTCGGCAGCGAGGAGGCGTTCGAGGCGGAGGATCGCGATCTCGCGGAGTTCGCGGGCGACGATCCGGAGGTCGGCGCCGTCGTCGAGGGCTAGGCGGCGCTGCTGCTCGGCGAGGATCTCAGCCCGGGTACGGCCAGCGGCGCGGATGAGGAAGACGCGGGCGAAGCGCTCCTCGTACGCGGCGTTGTTGGCGGCGATCTTGGCTGCGAGTTCGGCGTCGTCGGCGTCGGGGGCCTGTTGTTCGGTGCGGGAGAAGGCGGCCGAACGGGTGTCGCCTTTGGGGCGCTCGCCGATGCGGGGATGGTCGGCCAGCGCGAGTTCGATCTCGGCGGGTTTCAGTGGGTCGGCGGCGTGCCGGGCGCGGTCGAGCAGGTCGGCGGCGGTGGCGAACGGGGCGGCGGCTGCGACCTCGTCGATCCAGCGGGGGACGGCCAGGCAGGAGCGTAGGAGGTCGCGCAGGTCGGAGTCAGTGGCAGTGGCGATGACGGCGGCGGCGATGGAAGCGGTGTTGGAGGTGGGGGACGCGTCGGCGCTGGAGGCGGCTTTGTCGCCGGTGGAGGCGGCGGCTTCGTCGGCGGCGGACGCGGTAGCGGCGGTGGAGGCTTCGTCGGCGGCGGCGGTGGCGGCGGCTTCGTCGGCGGCGGACGCGGTAGCGGCGGTGGAGGCTTCGTCGGCGGCGGCGGCTTCGTCGGCGGTGGACGCGGCGGCGGCTTCGCCGGCGGTGGCGGCGGCACTGGAGGTGGGGGGCTCGTCGGCGTTGGAGGCATTGTCGTCGTCGGCTTCGGCGGCGTTGGCGTTGGCGTCGTCATCGGCATCCGCAGCGGTGGCGGCAGCAGCGGCAGCGGCAGCGGCAGCGGCAGCGGCAGCGGCGTCATCGTGGGCGTTGGGGGTCACCGGGGGGCTTCCAGTTCGTCTAGGTCGTCGTACCACGTCGTGATCGTAGACACGCGGGTGCGGCCCTGTCGGGTGTGCCGCGCCAGGATGGCCGTGGCCAGTAGGTTGACCAGGCTCATGGCGGCGGCGTAGCTGTCGAAGGCGGAGGGCGAGTCTAGGGGGGCGGACAGGGCGTGGGTGACGCGGTCGCGCCAGGGTTCGAGTGAGGTGTCTCCGATGAGGACTACGGGCACGTTCCGGGCGCGCAGCGCCTCGATCAGGGCGCTGAAGCCGGGCGGGCGGCGGCGGAAGCCGATGAGTACGGCCGCGTCCTGGGGGCCGAGGTCGGCCAGGTCCTCGCCGAGGCTCTGGCCGGGGACGGGGAGCACGGTGACGCGGCCGCGGATCTGGGCGAGTTGCTGGCGCAGGTGCAGGGCCACCGGGTAGCTGTTGCGGCGGCCGATGACAGCGATCTGTGCCGCGTCGGCGAGCAGTCGGGCCGCCGCCTCCAGCCGGCCGTCCGCCACCGCCGCGCCCATCCGCTCCAGGTTGCGCTGCTCCGCGGCCAGGTGCGCGGCGAGCGGGTCGCCGGCGTGCTCGCCGGGGCCGGAGGAGGTGCCCATCGGCGAGCCGAGGCCGCGCAGCAGCTTCGCCTGGGCGCGGACCTGGGCGAAGTCCTCGTAGCCGAGGCGGCGCACGAGGCGGGAGACGGTGGCCTTGGACACGCCGCTGAGCTGCGCGATCTCCGAGGCGCTGTAGACCGCGAGATCGTCGAGCCGGTCGAGCACCACATCGGCGGCGCGCTGCTCCTGCGGGGACAGCGCGGCGTACTGGCGGTCGATGCGCTGACCGATCGGCACCTCGTTCATATGGACAGTTTTCCGTACCTCTCGTTTCCATACCTCTCGGCGAGGCCGAGTACGGCGGTGTGCATCGCGTCGATCGCGAGCGCCACGTCCGCTGCGAGGACGGACTCCTCCGGATGGTGGCTCACTCCCCCGGCGCAGCGGATGAACAGCATGCCGACGCGGGTGAGCGAGGCGAGGGCCATCGCGTCGTGGCCGGGCGGGGAGAAAAGTTCGAGCGGGTCGCCGTCCCCGGTGGACGCGACGGCCGCGGCGAGGGCGGCCTTCAGCGCCTCGTCGCAGTGCACTGTCTCGGCGACGTGCGTCTGCTCGACACCCACGCTCAGGCCGCGCCGGGCGCAGATCTTCTCGATCTCGGCGAGCAGCGCTTCGAGTCCGGCGTCGCGGACCTCGTCGGACGCGGCACGCAGGTCGAGGCTCAAGGTGGCGCAGCCGGCCACGACGTTGACCGCGCCCGGCTGCGCGGCCAACCGGCCGACCGTCGCGATGACGCCGAGGTCCGGGGCGAGGGACTCGACGGCCAGGATCGCCTCCGCCGCCCCGGCCAACGCGTCGCGGCGCAACGAGTACCGCGTTCCGGCGTGTGCCGCGCGTCCGGTGACGGTGATCAGCATCCTGCGGGCCCCGGCTATCGAGGTGACGATGCCCAGGGCCCGGCCGCGTTCTTCGAGGACGGGCCCCTGCTCGATGTGCGCTTCCAGGTAGCCGATCACATCGCCGGTTCGGCGCGCGGCGCGGCCTACCGCGTCGGGGTCGAGGCCGAACGCGGCGTACGCCTCGCGCAGGCTCACCCCGTCGGCGTCGGCGAGCGGCCACCAGCGGCTGTCCCAGGTCCCGGCCAGGGCGCGGCTGCCGAGCAGGGTCGCGCCGAAGCGGCTGCCCTCCTCGTCGCCGAATCCGACGAGCTCCAGGGCGAACGGCAGCCTGCCGCCGCTCGCCGTGATCCGCGCGGCGACGTCGATCGCGATCATCACGCCGAGGATGCCGTCGTACCGGCCCGCTTGGGGGACGGTGTCCAAGTGCGAGCCGAGCAGCAGCGCCGGAAGGCCGGGCCGCTCGCCCTCCAGTCGGCCGCAGACGTTGCCCGCCGCGTCCTGCCAGGTGGCCAGGCCCGCTTCGGTCATCCACTGGGCGGCGAGCGCATTGGCCGCCTTGTGTTCGACCGTGAGATAGGTCCGTTCGATGTAGCCGTCCGGCAGGGCGGAGACCAAGGCCAGTTCGTCGCAGCGTTCGAGGACGGTCCGCGCGCTCATATCGCGGCCTCCTGATAGACCTCGTGCGCGGCGCCGACTCCCCCGCCGGCGACGACCGCGCCGCCCGCGGTCCGCAGCACTTGTTCGAGTGCTGCGAGCGTGGTGAGCACGGCGTCCTTGCGCGCGTTGTAGCCCATGGTTCCGATCCGCCAGATCCGGCCGCGCAACGGGCCGAACGACGTGCCGATCTCGATGCCGTAGTCCTCCAGCATCCCCGCGCGCACCGCCGCGTCGCCGACGCCGTCCGGGATCAGCACGCCGACGACGTTGTTCATCCGGTGCTCCTGGTCGCCGAAGACCTCGAGGCCGAGGCCGCGCACCCCGGCGGCCATCGCGGCGCCGTGCAGCCGGTGGCGTTCGACGGCCTCCTTCATGCCCTCGTCGACGAGTAGCGCGGCGCACTCGCGGGCCGCGTAGAGCGCGCTCGTCGCCTCAGTGTGGTGGTTGAGTCGGCGCGGACCCCAGTAGTCGAAGATCATGGCCAGGTCGAAGTAGTTCGAGCCGATGCGCAACACGTTCTCTTCGTCGCCGTCCTCGCGCAGGCCGGCCTCGATCTGCCGACGCGCGGTGATCACCTCGACCGCACGGGGCGAGAAGGTCGCGGGTGCGGTGCCAGAGGGGCCGCCGAGGCATTTCTGCAGCCCGGCGGTCGCGGCGTCGATTCCCCATTCATCGGCGGCGAAGCGGTTGCCGCCGAGGCTCGCGGTCACGTCGGCGTACAGCAGCGCGTCGTGTTCGGCGCAGACCTCGCCGAGCCCGTCGAGCGGCTGGACCATCGTGGTGGACGTGTCGCCGTGCACCATCGCGAGCAGTCGAGGCCTGACATCTCGGACGGCCCGCGCCACGTCTTCGGGATCGAAGACGCTTCCCCACGGCGCCTCGATCGTGTGCACGTCGGCTCCCGCTCGCGCGGCGATCTCGGCCAGCAGGTGCCCGAAGCGCCCGAAGATCGGTACCAGCACGCGTTCGCCGGGCGCGACGAGGGAGACGAGCGCGGCCTCGATTCCGGCCCTCGACGTGCCGTCCACCAGGAGCGTCTGCTCGTTGACGGTGTCGAAGACCTGCCGGTAGAGCGCGGAGGTGTCGGCCATGTAGCCGGTCATCACCGGGTCGTACTGGCCGATCAGCGGGGTCGAGAGGGCGCGCAGCACCCGCGGATGGGCGTTGACCGGGCCCGGGCCCATCAGCAGCCGCGGGGGCGGGTCGAGCGGACTCGGCGAGATCGTCACGGGCGGTCTCCTTCTGGGGCGAGAGCGACGGCACGCTTGATGAGGGCGAGGTCGGTGCCGCGCGGCCCGAGCAGGCTGAGCCCGACCGGCAGTCCGCCGACGTCGAGCAGCGGCGCGGACAGCGCGGGGCGGCCGGTGATCGCGGCCAGGCAGGTGAGGGCGATCGTGGCGGCGCGGGTGGCGTCGAGCGAGGCGGCGTCGGCATCGTTCGACGGCGCGGGTGTGGGTGTCGCGGGAAGTAGCAGAATGCTGTCTTCGAGTTCTGCTTCGAACCGGGCGCGGATCTCGGCGAGAGCCTTGCGGGCCCCCTGCTCGTCGTCCGCGGTCACGGTCGCGGCCCAGGCGAAGCGGGCGGCCACGTCCGGTCCGAGCACGCCGGGATGATCGCGGAGCCACGGTGAGTTCGTGCGCCATGCCTCGGCCGCCTGCACAGTGCGGAACGCGGCGAAGGCCTCCTTCGTATCCGGACCCTGAATCTCGCGGAGCTTCGGCAGAGCACTCAGCTTCTCGGTGAAGGCGGCACGGACGGCCGGGTCGACTGCTGCGAGAAGACCAGGGCAGAGCACGAAGTCACCGGCGGCTTGATGTAGCGACGGCAGTGACACCCTGGCCGTCCTGGCGAGCACGTCAGGGCTGCGCGCGAGCCAGCCGATCGTGTCGAAGCTCAGCGCCAGCGGCAGCAGCCCCTGCGCGCTGACCGCTCCGCGGGTGCTGCGCAGCCCCCATAGGCCCTGGTAGGACGCGGGGACGCGGATCGAGCCCGCCGTGTCGGTGCCGAGCCCGATGCTCGCCTGGCCCGCCGCCACCGCCGAGGCGGGTCCGCTGGAGGAACCGCCGGGCAGCCGACCCGGCGCACGCGCGTTGGGCGGGGTCCCGTAGTGCGCGTTGGTTCCGGCGATGCTGTACGCGAACTCGTCGGTCCTGGCGATGCCGCGCAGTTCGGCCCCGGCGTCCAGCAGCACCCGGACGGCGGCGGCGTGCCGTCGCTCGCGGCCCGCCTCGGCCAGATAGGTCGGGTTCCCCGCGCCGACGGGCAGGCCCGCCACCGCGAACAGGTCCTTCACGGCCACGCTCTCGCCGTCGAGCACCCCCGAACCGGTCGGCACCGCGAGCGGGAACCCGAGCAGCCGCCAGATCCGCGGGTCGGCCGTCACGCGGCTTCCCCTCCCATGCCCATCCGGGACAGCACGACCGTCTCGGCCGCGCCGACCAGCGTGTAGAGCACCACGGAGACCGCGGTCAGCACGATGATCGAGGCCCAGAGGTGCAGGTAGCCGAAGGCTCCGATGTCGGCGAGGACCACGCCGCCGATGCCCCGACCGGTGGCCAGCCACTCGGTGACGAGCGCGCCGACGAGCGCGCTGGGCACCGAGAGCCGGGCGGCGGCGAAGAGGTACGGCAGGGCGCCGGGCAGCGCGACCTTTGTCAGCATGCTGCGTTGCCCGCCGCCGTAGACGGCGACCACGTCCACGGCGTGCGGCGGGGCCGAGCGCAGCCCGTGCACGATCGTGACCAGGGCGGGGAAGAACACGACGATGCCGCCGATCACCGCGATACCGCCGACGCCCCGGCCGAAGACCAGCACGATGAGCGGCGTCATGGTCACCAGCGGCACCGAGCGCAGCAGCGTCGCCAGGGGCATGAAGGCGCGCTCGACGGCGGGTGCCGTGACGAATGCCAGTGCCGCGAGAACCGCCCCGAGCATGCCGAAGCAGAACCCGTAGGCGCCGTCGCCGAGCGTGGTGCCGAGCGGCTGAAGCACGGAAGACCGGTTGCTCGCGGCGTCCGGGCTCGAGAACAGGTACGTCCACACGTCCGACGGGCTCTTGACCACGTACGGACTGAACGAGAACAGGTCGACCACCGCGTACCAGAGGATGAGCCCGACCACGGCCGAGACCAGCAGTGGGCTGATGATGCGCCACGCCGTCTTCACGATGTCCCTCCAGTCCGGGCCCAGGGCGTGAGCACCCGGCCGAGCAGCGAGAACAACCCGTAGCCCGCGAACGCGAGCACGCCGGTCACCAACGCCAGCGCCCACGTACGCGCGACGTCGAACTGCTGCTGCGCGAGTGTGAGCACGACCCCGAGCCCGCTGTCCACGCCGCCGAGGTACTCGCCGAGGATCGCCCCGAGCATCGCCGAGGGCGCGGCGATCTTCAGGGCATTGATGACGGCCGGAGACGCCGCGATCAGCTGGACCTTCACGAGCCGGTGCCAGCGGTTGCCGCCGTATGCGCGGACCACGTCGAGCGCGGCGGGATCGGCCGAACGTACCCCGAGCAGCGCGCCGACGAGCGTCGTGAAGAACACTGCCATCGCCGCCAGGAAGACGGTCGGGGCGCGCCCGCCCATGACCACCAGCACGATCGGGCCGATCGCGGTGAGCGGCATGCAGTAGCTGATCACCGCGAGCTGCGACGCGGCCGGTGCCAACCGGGGCACCAGGAGCGTCAGGGCCGCCACCGCGAAGGCGGCGAGGTTGCCCCAGAGGAATCCCTGGGCCGCGTACGTCAGTGTGACCAGGGAGTTGGACCAGTACAGACCGGCTCCGTCCGCAGCCATCTGACGCGCTACGGCCAATGGTGTGGGCACGGCGCCGTGCGTGCCGAATCCGAACGCTCCGACGAGGGCCCACACAACGAGCAGGATCAGCACTCCGGTGAAGCCCGCGAAACGCCGCGCGATCGCAGCCATCTGCTAGGCCTCCACCGTCTCGCGCGAGCTCTCGGAGTCGAACAGCAGCGCCGAGAGCCGGTCGTGGTACGCGTGGAACTCGGCGGTCCGCGTGATCTCGGGCGTGCGCGGGCGCGGCAGGTCGATCTCCACGACCTCGACGATGCGGCCCGGCCGGGCGCTCATCACCGCGACGTAGTCCGAGAGGAACACGGCCTCGGCGATCCCGTGCGTGACCATCAGAGTCGTGGCGGGCTTCTCGGCGAGGATCCGCTGCAGTTCGATGTTCATCCGCTGCCTGGTCATGTCGTCGAGCGCGCCGAACGGCTCGTCGAGCAGCAGCACCGACGGCTTCACGACCAGGCTGCGGGCGATCGAGACGCGCTGGCGCATGCCGCCGGACAGCTGCGCGGGCTTGGCCTTCTCGAACCCGTCCAGGCCGACGAGGCGGATCAGTTCCTCGATGGCGCCCGGATCCGGCCTGACCCCGGCGACCTCCAGCGGCAGCCGGATGTTCGCCGCCACCGAGCGCCAGGGCAGCAGCGCCGAGTCCTGGAACGCGATGCCCAGGGCGTGCTCCCGGCGCAGCTCGCGCGGAGTCAGCCCATTGATCACCGACTCGCCGGCCGTGGGCTGTTCGAGTCCCGCGGCGATGCGCAGGATGGTGGACTTGCCGCAGCCCGAAGGCCCGAGCAGGGACAGGAAGCGGCCCTCGGGGGTGTGCAGCGAGACGTCGTCGAGGGCGGTGATCGTGCGCCGGCCGACCTTGAAGAGCTTGGTCAGCCCGCGCAGCTCGATGCCGCCGGATTCCGCGGTGTCGGCCATCTCGGTCACGCCTTCAGACTCGGGTTTTCCTGGTAGACCTCGGCCAGCAGCGACAGATCGAACAGCTGCTTCGCGGTGACCTTGACGCCGACCTTGCCGAGCGCCTCGATGTTCTCCGCGATCAGCGCGTCGGTCATCGTGAACAGGCCGTTCTTCTTGGTGTCGGAGCTGACGATCAGCCCGTTCTGCGCCGTCGCCTCGGCTGTCTGCTCGGTGAGGTTCAGCCCGTCCCCCTTGCCGAAGTTGTTCACCGCCAGGTTCGCGGACTGCGCGGGCGAGGCGACCGCGTCCGTCCAGCCCTGAATCTCCGCCTTCAGCAGGGCCTTGACCTTGGCGCGGTCGTTGTCGATCGAGTCTTGCAGCACGACGTAGGTCTCTGAGACGAGTGGCAGGCCGTAGTCCGCGAACAGGAACGTCGTGGTCTCATAACCCTTGGACTTGATCAGGATCGGCTCGTTGGTGATGTACGCCATGTAACCGTCGACCTCGCCAGTGGCCAGCACGGTCGGGTCGTACTGCACGGGCACGATCGTCACGTCCGAGGCGCTCACGCCGTTCGCCGTCAGCAGCGCCTTGAACAGCACCTGGTTCGTGCCCTGCTGCACCCCGATCTTCTTGCCCACCATGTCCTTCGGCGCCGCGATCGGCTTCTTGGTGCTGATCGACAGGATCGCGAACGGGTTCTTCTGGTATGTGGTGGCGACCGTCTTGAGCGGCGCCCCTTGCAGGATCGCGGGGCCGGTCGCACCCGGCGAGGACAGCCCGACGAACGCCTTGCCCGAGGCCACCGCGGACTCGGCCGAGGTGCCCGCCGAACCGCCCGCGATCAGGTTCACCGCGGAGAACCCGGCAGCCGTGTAGTAGCCCTTGGTCGTCGCGAAGAACTCGCCGGCGAACTCGATGTTCTTGATCCAGGACAGTTGGATGGCGATCGAGCCCAGGCTCGAGCCGGAACTCGACCCCGACGCCGAGCCGGTGGAGGATCCGCATGCGGCCAACACGGAGGGGGCGGTTATGCCGAGTGCCGCCCATTGCAGCATCGAACGGCGGCTGAGCCGGGTGGCACCGAGATCGTGGTTCACGAAGGGACTCCTCTAAGGCGAAGGCGAACGGTAGGAAGGGAGCGCAACGCGTGCCAGAGACGCTAGGCACCCGGTGTTTCCCGCCCATGTCCGCCCGAGCGGCGAAGGTGAAATTCGTGTTCCAGTCGGCTCTCGCGGTGAAAATCAGATTTCAGCCAGAACGCGCTGCGCGACCGACTTCCCGGTCCGGAGCGCGGCGACCGGATCGGCCGCCTCGTCGAGTTCGATGAGCACGACGTCCGCCGCCGGGGTGCGCGCCATCGCGGCCGCCCAGCCGGGCCAGTCCACGATGCCCGCGCCGAGTTCGGCCATGAAAGGCTGCTGCTGCGCGAAGATGGTCTCGTCGATGCTCAGGATCCGGTCGATCGGCTTGACCGCGTCCTTCCAGTGCGCGAGCGCGATGCGCTGGGCGTGGCGGCGCGCGACGGCCACCGGGTCTCCCCCGCCGAGCGCGATGTGGCACGAGTCGGGGCACAGCCATACGTACTGCGGATCGGTCAGGGCCATGAACAGATCGATGTCGCGCTCGTACCAGAGCGTGCTGTTCGACTCCGTGTGGAAGGCGAGCCGCACGCCGTACTGGGAGACCGCCTCACCGACGACGTGTGCGACATCAGCCATCTGAGTCATATATGTGGCATCGACGAAGAACGGCGGCCGGACGCCGAAAGTCTGGCGCATGGGCAACCCGGCGACGAGGACCCGCCCACCCGCCTCGGCGAGGAAGGCGGCGCGGCGCTCGGCGTCGGCCACGATCACGGGCAGCCGCCACGGATCACGCCAGTCAGGGCTCTCCTCGTCCGCGATGAACGCGCTGACGACGGTGATCCCGCGCGAGGCGAGCTCGACGCGGAACGCGGCCGCCGAGCCGAAAGCGCGCAGCACCGAGTCGATGTCGCCGGGCGAGAAGGTCAGCTCGACGCCGCCGACTCCGGCCTTTTCGAGGCCGTCCACCACCCGCCGCCAGAAACCCTCGGGGTTCTCCACTGCCCAGGCACGAAAGGCCTCAGTGGAGTCGAGCCCCCAGAAGGCCGGATGGTAGAAGGTGATGACGTCGGTGGCGAAACACGGCTCCGCGGTCATTGCGTGCCTCCGCGGGCGTTGTAGACGACGTGGCCGCCATCGTCCACGGCCTTCCGGTAGGAGCGGAACACCTCGAGGGCCTCGTCGCGCAGCACGTCGTGCACGACGTCGATGCCGCGTGCCTCGAACTGCCCGGCCCAGTCGTCGCCGAGCGGGCCTTCGTCGAACGTGGTGATCTCCTCGAGTTCCGGCCCCTCGCCCGCGACCACCAGGCGGCGCACGCCGGACCACATCGTCGCGCCGTAGCACTGGATGCACGGACGCCAGTTGACCACGATTTCGTGCGCGGGCAGCCCGGCGGCGCCGAGGTCCCAGCCGCCGAGCGCCGTCTGAGCCAGGCCGAGCGCGACCACCTCGGCGTGCGCGCTGGAGACTCCGGAGGCGAGCACCACGTTCACCCCGACCGACACGATGCGGCCGGTGTCCCGCTCGGCGACGAGGGCCGCGAACGGGCCGCCGTTACCCTCCCGCCAGTTGCGGTCGGCCAGCCGGTGCACCAGGTGCATGCGCTCCTCGCGGTCGGCGATCACGCCGGGCACCGCGGCGAGTTCGTCCTCGATCCACGCGGGCAGCGCGACGCGGTACTCCTTGGCGATTTCGATCAAGATCGGTTTCCTCTCAGATCTCCCTGCACAGCGCGGACAGCGCGAACAGCGCGCACGGCCGTGACGGCGCCGGTCAGCGTGACGTTCGCGGCCATGGCGCCGGGAATCACGCCGTTTCCCGCGAGGTAGAGATTCTCGAAGCCCCACACCCGGCCGGCCGGATCGCACACGCAGCTTCCGTCGTCCGCGAGCCCGGCGCGCACCGTGCCGGTCAGATGCAGCGACGAGCCGGGCGGCAGCAGCGCACGCTCGGTCACCGGGTCGAAGGAGCCGAATTCCTCAGCGATCGACCGCACCTCCTGGAGACCCCGTTCGATCAGTGCACGATCGGCGTCGCAGT
Organism: Actinospica sp.; assembly: GCF_035552695.1. Taxonomy (NCBI): domain Bacteria; kingdom Bacillati; phylum Actinomycetota; class Actinomycetes; order Catenulisporales; family Actinospicaceae; genus Actinospica; species Actinospica sp. The sequence goes on along the minus strand of NZ_DASZKT010000160.1, from coordinate 35,491 downwards.
AGTCGAACTCGATGCTGATCCGCGGCATCCCGGAAAGATCGGTCTCGGTCGTCGAGAACGCGAGCCGGTTCTCGGCCCGGGATGCGACCGGAGCGTAGAGCGAGACGCCGACGGAGTGGGCGAGCGGCCGTCCGCCGTCGTCCACGTAGGCGTGATGCATGCCGGAACTCAGCTCACTGATGTCCCTGGCGTCCTCGGGGACCGTCGCCGCCCCCGTGTACATGCCCTGAATGCCACTGGCCACCCGTTCGTTGTACCGCGCCCACAGGGCCGGATCCGCGACATCGTGCAGATGCACGCCCGGCGCGTCGCCGATTGCTCGACCGCCGTCGATCATCGTGAGACGCAGCGCCGGATCGCCTTCCCGCAGCAGCCTGGCCACGGCGGCGCCCATGATGCCGCTGCCCACGATGAGCACGTCCGTCCTCATCGGAAGTCCCGCACGCGGATCCGCGCGTGCACCCCGGTGACCAGGTCGACGACCTGCGAGATGTGGAAATCGGTCGCGGCGCTGAGATACGCCAGCGCATGCTCGGGATCCAGCGCGAACCGGGCCTGGAGCAGCGAGACGGCGGCGCGCACGCAGCGGCGCATCGCCTCGTCCAGGTCGGGGTCGAGCCCGGTCGGGATCAGATAGTCGGCCGTCTCCCCCAGCGCCCCGGCCAGCCGCCCGAACCGGTCGACCGCCTCGGCCTGCTCGACCACGTCCAATCGCACCGTGACCCGCAGCGAGGCCTCCAGCGCGGTCAGGGCCACCTCCCCGTCGCCCTGCGCGAAATGCGGATCGCCCACGTATGCCAGCGCCCCGGCGACCTGCACCGGCAGGTACAGCGAACTACCTACCGTAAGCAGTTTGATATCCAGGTTGCCGCCATGCGGCCCGGGCGGCACCGAATGCGGACGCTCGCGACCCGCCACGGCGACACCCATGATCCCGAGGAACGGGGCGACCGGGAAACATACTGTGCGTTCTCCCCCGGCGCGTGCGGCCATCGCGGCGAATCCCGGCCGCAGGCGGTCGAGCTCCGCGAAGACGCTCACCGTCCCCGGTCGGCGCGGGAACTCGCCCGGCAGCGCGCCCTTGCCGTGCCGGTTCGAGATGATCCCGTACGGGACCCGCGGCAGGGTCTCGAGCACCGTCATCTTCAGCAGGTCGCCGGGCGCCGCGCCGCGTATCCGGATCGGGCCGGTGACCACGTGCGGTCCGTCCAGCGCGGGATCTCGCCCCGGGAAGGAGCGCGCGAGTTGGGCCGCGTCCCGCAGCACCGAGTCGGGGCCGACCCCGTGCCCCGCGAAGAACGCGGTCGGATCGCGCCCCTGGTCCTCCAGGATGCCCTCGTGGCTGACGGTGTCGATCGTGACCTCGTCTCCCGGATCGACGGTGAGCACGGGTTCGTCCGACGCGCACGGCAGCCGTCCCCACAGCACGGTTCCGGCCGAGGCGGGCAGGTAGTGCCGGGCGCGCACCGGGCCGGAATCCGGCTGCAGGATCTGAGTGGGGATCGTGGTCACGCCGCGAGGCTAGGCACCCGGCGTTTCACCCACATGCCCCGATCTTGAAATTTCTGTTTCATCGCTCCGGAGCTTGAATCCGGCGAGCGGGCCCCGGTGCTTGGCCGGCGGCCGGGCGTACCCGCAGCCGCGGCTGGTGTCGAGGCCCAGCCGGACCAGGCCCTCGACCGCGGCGACGGCGGCGGCCACGCCGTCGATCACCGGGACCCCGAGCTCCCGGCGCAGGTCGGCGCAGAGGTCTGCCATCCCCGCGCAGCCGAGCACGACGACCTCGGCGCCGTCCGTCTCGATCGCCGCGCGGCACTCGGCGAGGACGCGGGCCCGCGCGTTCGGATGCTCGAGGTCGAGGACCGGGATGTCCGTCGCGCGGACGCCGCCGCAGTACGCCGCGACGCCGTAGCGGTCCACCAGCTCACGGGTGCGCCCGGCCGAGCGCGCGAGCGTCGTGACCACACCGAACGTGCGGCCGAGGTAGGTGGCCGCGCGCATCCCCGCTTCGGCGATCCCGACCACCGGACCCGGCGCGACCTCGCGGGCCGCGTCCAGGCCCGGATCGCCGAAGCAGGCCACGACGAATCCGTCCGCCCGCCCGCCGCCGGTGATCTCGGCGAGCAGGCCGGGGACGCTGAGCGCCTCGTCGTAGTGCGACTCGATCGAGGCCGGCCCGCTCTTCGAGGTGGCCGCGACCACGTCGACGTCCGGACCGGCCGCGGCGCGCCCCGCCTTCTCGATCACCCGCGTCATCGACACGGTGGTGTTCGGGTTGACGAGCTTGAGGATCACCGCTGCTTCGCCGACCGCGCGAGCAGCCAGTAGGACAGGAAGCCCATGCCGCAGCCCACGAACCAGCCGTACTGCGGCAGCCAGGTCAGCACATCCGCGACCTTGGGCACGATGACCGAGGCGAGCGAGACGACCCCGGACGCGACGACGGCCTTGATCGCCGCCGGGTTGTACCCGCGCCGGTAGTAGTACGCGCCGTCCTCGTCGAGGGTGAACAGGTCGTCGACCACGATCTTCTGCCCGCGGATCAGGTAGAAGTCCGCGATGAGGATGCCGAACAGCGGACCGATGAGCGCACCGAGCAGCCCGAGCGTCCAGAAGATCGCGTTCGCGTTGTCGTACCAGTTCCAGGGCGTGATCAGCAGTGAGCCGACGGCCGCGATCATGCCGCCGGCCCGCCAGCTGATCTTCTGCGGGCTGACGTGCGAGAAGTCGAAGGCCGGCGAGATGAAGTTGGCGACGATGTTGATGCCGACGGTCGCGGTGACGAAGGTGACGCCGCCGAGGATGATCGCGAACGTATTGCCGATCTTCTGCACGGTCTCGATCGGGTCCGTGATCAGTTGGCCGTAGACCGGCACGGTCGCCGCCGCGGTCAGCACCGTGAGCAGCGAGAACATCACGAAGTTGACCGGCAGGCCGAGCAGGTTGCCCTTCTTCACCGCGGAGTACGACTTGGCGTAGCGGGAGAAGTCGCCGAAGTTGAGCATCGGTCCCGAGAAGTACGCGACCACGGCCGCCGTCGCGCCGCACAGCGTCCAGACGAGCGACCAGCCGCTCAGGTGCCGGTTGGAGAGGTTCAGATCGATGTGCCAGTGCGCCTTCGTCAGCATGTAGACGCAGAGCACGACCATGACGGCGTACACCGCGGGACCGGCGAAGTCGATGAACCTGCGGATCGTGTCCATACCGCGCCAGAAGAGCGCCGCCTGCACGGCCCACAGGATCGCGTAGCTCAGGTAGCCGAGGTAGGACAGGCCGAGCAGTCCGTGCCGGTGCACGTCGGCGTACGGCGCGAGTCCGGGCCACAGCTTGAGGAAGACGATGTTCAGCGACTCGGCGGCCAGGAAGGTCTGCACGCCGTACCACGCCACCGCGATCAGACCTCGGATGATCGCCGGTATGTTCGCGCCGAGCACGCCGAACGACGCGCGACTGGTCACCGGATAGGGCACGCCCGCCTGCTGGCTCGGCTTGGCGACCAGGTTGCAGAAGAACTGCACGATCACGATGCCGACGATGAGGCAGATGAAGACCTGCCAGCTCGTCAGGCCGAGTGCGAACAGGCTGCCCGCGGTGAGGTAGCCGCCGACGCTGTGCACGTCCGACATCCAGAACGCGAAGATGTTGTACGAGCCCCAGGTCTGTTGCTTGAGCGGGGCGAGCTCGTCGTTCGTCAGCCGTGGATCGTATTCGCGCCGGACTTCGCCCGGGCTTTCGGTGACCGTCATGCGTGTCCTCCCTAGCGTTCGCCTGCCTTGCTGCCGAAGATGCTAGGAACGGGCTGTTGCGGCACGATGACCGCGCGGATATATCTGAATCCGGCCGCTAGGGTCGCAGCCGGATGGCGGGAAGGTGCGCGACGACCTCCTGCAGCCGCCGGTAGTGCGCGGACGAGGCCGCGAGCAGCGTCGGCGCGTCCCGCGCGTGGAAGGCCTCGACCATGACGCGGTGGTCGCTGTGCAGGGAACCCGTCATCTCGTCCGTGACGTGCGCCATCGGCTGCAGGGGTTCGGTGATGTTCCACGCCGACTCGAACATGCCGAGCAGCCGCCGCATCCGGCACGGGCTGGCCAGCGCGAGGTGCAGGCGGCGGCTGTGCACGTGATGGCCGCGAGCGTCGTGCTGCTCGATCGCCCGGGTCAGCGCGCCGTGCGCCGCGGCCACTTCCGCGTCGTCCTCGGCGGTCGCCGTCAGCACGGCCGCGCTCAGCGCCGCCGTCTCCAGGGCCTCGCGCACGACGTAGAGCTCCGCGAGTTCGGTGCGGGTGAGCTGCGCGACGCGATACCCGGCACGCGGTTCGTGATCGACCAGGCCCTCGCCGACCAGGGTCTTGAGCGCCTCACGGACCGGGATCCGACTGGCGCCGAAGCGGTGTGCCACGTCGTCCACGTTGATCGGCGCGCCCGGACGCGCCAGCCCGGCGAGGATCACCGCGCGCAGCTCGTCCCGGATCACCTCGTGCATGGTGCCGGGCCGGTCGGCCGCGAGCTGCCAGATCCAGCCGGCCACCGGCCTGCGTCGGTTCGTCGGAGGGCTCGTCATCGTGCGGAAGCTAACGCACACATGTTTCGTACCCGAGTCCGGCGGATGAGCTCTAAAGTGGGGCGGTGAGCGGGAGCGGGGGGACCGGGGCCGAGTCGGCCGTGCCTGAAGACCAGCTCATGCCGTTGTGGCGCGCGGTCGCGATCTTCCGGATGGCGGCGCTCGGGTATGCGGCGCTGACGGTCTCCCAGAACTTCATGCGCTATCGGCATCCGGCCGGGGGCTGGGCGGTGCTCGTGGCGATGACGTTGTGGACGGCGTTCACCGTCGTACGCTTCCCGCCCGCACCGCGGCTGCGGCCCGCTCTCCTCAGCACAGACCTCTGCATCACAGCCGGGTGCGTGCTGGCGACGCTGTGGGCCGAGCAGTCGAAGCGGCTGGTCGAAGGCGACGCGCCGATCGCGGTGATGTGGATGGGCGCATGCGTGTTGGCTTGGGCCGTCGCGTATGGACGGCGGGGCGGGCTGTTCGCCGGAGCCGTGATCGGCCTGTGCAATCTGGCGCTGCACTCCCCGCTCTCGGCCTACACGCTTTCGCAGCTCAGTTTCGCGCCTGGTCTGCTGCTGCTGTCCGGCGCCGTGCTCGGACACCTCGCCCGGCTGGCCGTCCGGGCTCAGGAGGCCCTCGACCGCGGCGCGCGGATCGAGGCCGCGGCGCGGGAACGGGACCGGCTGGCGCGCGACATCCACGACTCCGTGTTGCAGGTGCTCTCCCGCGTCCAGCGTCAGGGCCTGGCCGCCGGTGGCGAGGCGGCGGAACTCGGCCGGCTCGCCGGGGAGCAGGAGGCGGCGCTGCGCGCGCTGGTCGGGATGGGCTCCTCGTACGACGCGGAGGTGCCGGCGGGCGGACAGCTCGACCTTCGTGCCCTGATAACGCCGCTCGGCGGGTTCACCGTGACCGTCGCGGCGCCCGCCACCGCCGTCCATCTGCCCGCGGACACCGCGCGGGAGCTGGTGTTGGCGCTGCGGGCCGCCCTGGACAACGTCCGTGGCCACTGCCCGGCCGGAACCCGCGCCTGGATCCTGATCGAGGACGAGCCGGCCCGGGTCACCGTGACGCTGCGGGACGACGGTCCCGGCTTCGACGGCGGACGGCTGGCAGAGGCCGCCGCGGCCGGGCGGCTCGGCGTCGCGAAGTCGATCGTCGGGCGGTTGCGCGAGCTCGGCGGCACGGCGCGGGTGGATTCCGCACCCGGTGAGGGCACCGAGGTCGAGTTCAGCGTCCCGCGGCTCGGTTAGTGTACGAGCGTGGACACTGAATCCGGCGGGGGCGGGGCGCGGAGGCGGACCCGGGTGATGGTCGTGGACGATCACCCGATGTGGCGCGGCGGGATCGTCCACGACCTGGCGGAATCCCCTTACGAGGTCGTGGCCGAGGCGGGCGACGGGGCCCAGGCGCTGCGGCTGGCGGCCGCCGCCCGGCCCGAGCTCGTCGTGCTGGACCTGCATCTGCCGGACCTGCGCGGCGTCGAGGTGATCAGCGGACTGATCGCGGCGAACCCTGACATTCGAATCCTGATCCTATCGGCGAGCGGCGAGCACCAGGACGTGCTCGACGCGGTCAAGGCGGGCGCGACCGGCTATCTGCTGAAGTCGGCCAGCGCCGCCGAGTTCCGTGAAGCGCTGGACCGGACCGCGCTCGGCGACCCGGTCTTCACGCCCGGCCTCGCCGGTCTCGTGCTCGGCGAATACCGGCGGCTGGCAACGCGGTCGGCGTCGGCCAAGCCGTCCCCCGAGGCACCCGAACTGACCCAGCGCGAGACGGAGGTGCTGCGGTTCGTCGCGTCGGGGCTCTCCTACCGGCAGATCGCGCAGCGCCTCACGCTGTCGCACCGGACCGTGCAGAACCACGTCCAGAACACGCTCAACAAACTCCAACTGCACAACCGTGTCGAGCTCGCGCGCTACGCCATCAGCAGGGGACTCGACGAGACGGAGTGAGCGAGCTCCCGCAGCCGGGCGTGCGCGTATTCGCAGAGTACTGCGTGCTCGTAGACGGTCAGCGGGACGTCGATGTTGCTGTCGACGCGCAGCGGCTGCACGCCGCTGCGCCAGTCGAGGAACGTGTGGTCCCCGGTGAGCGTGGCGAGCACCGCCAGCAGCGAGGTGTCCAGGCTCATCGAGTGCACGGCACGGCGGTACTCGGAGCTGGTCAGGCACAGGGAGAACGGAATGTTCATCAGGCACAGCGCGCTCTGGATGTCCAGCCTCACCAGGCGTCTCGTCCTCGGCTCGGGGTCCGTGGCCGGCACGACCAGCATGCCGAAGTCGAGCTCGGCCAGATGGTGCTGCTCCAGTGACCTGCCGGAGGCACCGAGCCGATGCAGCACGCGGTAGACGTTCAGGTCGTGCTCGACCACCGCGCGGTTGCCCAGTCCTGCCAGCGCCGTCGGACGCAGCTCCACCTCGATGGAACCTGGAACCTGAGCGTTGCGGAGTGCGAAGTTCAGCAGGTTGGTCTCCACGATGAAGTGCCTTATCAGTAGGCTGACCGCATCGGGAGCGACGAAGCGGCGCAGGAACCAGAGGCACAGCCGGTCCATCGTCGCGTGCGCGCGGAATTGGAACGGCAACACCCGCTTGCCGACCACGATGCAGGTCACCGTGACGCGGGAGACGATCCGCAACCAGGGGTAGACGTATTTGCGGCTGACCCGTCGCTGATCCCGGATCACCAGGCGCAGCGTGGTCCGGTCGATCGGAACCGACGGGTCGACCATCATCAGGCCCCAGATATCGGGTTCCGGCTGCGCGGTCTCGGACGCGGCCTTAGACGGATCCTTAGACATTGTCGAGCTCCTCGAGTTGCAGCAGGTACAGCCGGGCGACGACGCGAGCGGTCCGCACGATCCGGGTGACCTGCGCATCGTCGAAGAGGCCTGAGCGCAGCGCGGCCCGCAGGACCCCGTAGTGCGCGTCATCGCCGACGGAGTGGTAGCGAAGGAAGGTCAACTGGTCGTCGCGCAGGCCCGCGGACCGCTGCAACCGATCCGCCCAGCCGCCCGCCTTGCGCGTGCCGAGGCCTTCGATCACGAACATGGCGCCCAGCAGGTCCACCGGGTCCGGCAGCCCTGCCCGATGGAACATGAAGGCGGACAGCGCGGCCGAGCCGATGTTCGCAGGGGTCGAATTCATCTCCGCCGGGTCGCCGCCCGCCGACGCGTAGTCGCGCTCCAGCAACTGAAAGTCCTGATGCTCGTCCGCGGCGTGCCGGATGGCGGCGCTGCGCAGCGGGAACAGGTCGGTGCCGAAGTTCGCGGCCGCCAGCGAGATCCACCGGCCGCCGTCCACGACCTGCTGGCGCAGGTTCAACAGCAGCCGCCGATAATCCCGCACGGTCGCCTCGCCGTCCTCGATCCGGCGGATCACCGGCACCCGGTCCAGCCCTCGTTCGAATTCCGCCCACACCTCGGCCAGCCCGTTCAACGCGCGCGCCACCGGCTCCGGATCACCGGGCTCCGGCGCACCGAGCGGGCAGGCCGCGAGCTCGGCACGGCTCGGCGTGGACACCCCGGGACCGACGCAGGTGAGCAGCGCGATGGCGAGAGTGAAGCGGCCGGACTCCGGCACGATCAGCAGCACCCTGTCCCCCGGACTCAGCCGCTGGCGCGCCGCCTCCAGCATGACGAAGATGCTGGCCGAACCTGTGTTCCCCGCCGTACTCAGGTTGCTGAACCAACGCTCGTCGTCCACGGCGTGCCCGGCCTCGCGCAGCCGCGCCTGCAGCTTCTCGCGGAAGTGCTCCGCACTGTAGTGGCACAGGACGTGCTCGACGTCCGCGGGAATCCGCCCGGTGTCCACCAGCCGCGTGAACTCCGCCACCCCGAGATCCACCAGTTCCGGCAGCATCGACATGTCCTGGCGAAGGCTCGGCGCTTCGGGGATCCGCGTTTCGTCGAGGGGGTCGCGGTCCAGCCAGGTACGGCCGTCCGCCTCCAGGCCCGCGCTCATGCAGGGCTGGTGCTCGTGGGCGTGCGAGGTGAGCCGGATCCAGTCCACCCGCAGGCTCAGACCGTCCGGTCGCGGCTCCGGCTCGACCAGCACCGCACCCGCGCCGTCCGACAGCGTCCAGCGCAGAAACGCGGTGTCAGCTCCGTCGGCCCCGTCAGCTCGAGAAGCCGCGCCAGCCCGGCCCAGCAGCGAGCGGCTCACCAGCTCGGAACCGACCGCCAGCGCCGCGGAGTGCTCGCCGAGCCGCACCGCGCCGACCGCCGCTTTGAGCGCGGCCATGCTCGATGCGCAGACTCCGCCGGCCGAAAGCACCTCCATCGGGCCGCCGCCCAGCCGCCCGTGCACCATCGACGCGAATCCGGGGACCAGCGCGTCGCCCTGCGTGGTGCCGGCGGCGAGCATCCGCACATCCTCCGGCGCAAGCCCCCGGTCGGCCAGCGCACGACCGGCCGCGGTGGCCGCGAGCTGCTCGTTCTGCTCCACGGTCAGCAGCTTCTCGTCCAACGCGTAGTGCCGCGTCCTGATCCCGTTGGCCGCCAGCACCCGTCGGCGCAGCGCGGCGTCCCGCCTGGTTCCGTCGCCGAAGCGCGCCGCCAGTTCCTCGTTGTCCACCGGTTCCCCGGGCAGATACGCGCCGATGCCGGTGATGTATGCATCTGTCATGCCCCTTATTCAGCCACCGGCGTCGGCGATCCGAATCAGCTCTCGTACTCAACTCGCGGCCGCGGCGCACGGAGGTTACTGAGTAGTAGTACTCAGCTCCGCATGACCGTCTCGGTGTTCCCAGCGGACGGCAGGGATGGGAAGATGACGCCACGATGACGCGCGAACCGGTCCTGCCCGCCGTGCGCGCCGCGGTCTTCACCGCGGTGTGCCTGGGGCTCAGCGTTGCCGCGCACGGGATGATGTCGGGCGCGGCGATACCGGCGTGGGCGGTCGTGCTCGGCGCCATTGGCGTGTACGCGTCGGCGCGGGCCGGTTCCCGACGCGAGCGCGGGCTCCTGGGGATCGCGCTGCTGATGGGCGTGCTCCAGATCGTCTTGCACCTGCTGTTCGCCTACGCGCAGGACGCCGCCTCCGTCACTCGAACAGCCTCGGCGTCGATGCCGGGGATGCCGGCCGGGATGTCGATGCCCATGCCGGGCATGGCGATGCCGCAGCCGGACGCCGCGATGCGGATGGGCTCGGGGATGCTGATCGGGCACGCCCTCGCCGCCCTGGCCTGCGCCTGGTGGCTACGCCGAGGCGAGGCCGGGCTGCACGGGCTCGCCCGCAGCGCGGCGCTCTGGGCCGTCGAGCACCTCGCTCCGCAGGTCCGCACGGTACCGATTCCGATTCGGACGCGGTCCTTCCGGCCCGTCGAAACCGTCGTGCTCGCCCTGCGCTCGCAGTGCCTGCTCACCAGCCGCCTGCTGCGCGGTCCACCGATCTCTCTCTCGCTCAGGTAAACACCCCGACGCCGTCTCCGTGGCACGAGACCCGGCCTCGGGCTCACTCGTGTCCACACGTGACGTTGGAGAGATATTCATGCACGAAATGTGTATTTTGCCATGCTTTGCGCGGGGGATCCGGGCATGACCGGGACGACCCCTAGCGCCCGGCTCGCCACCGCCCCGCGGTTCCCGGCGCTCCGGCCGCTCGCCGGCGGCGTGGCTTCCGGCAGGCGCCGCACCCTGCAGCTGGTGCTCGCCGGGATCTGGCTGCTCGACGGCGTCCTGCAGTTCCAGCCGGCGATGTTCACCAAGAACTTCGCCCAGATGGTCATCTACCCGACCATCGGCGGGAATCCGAGCGTGATCGCCTCGCCCATGAATCGGGTGCACGCCATCGTCCTCAACCACCCGGTGGGCACGGACACCGCGTTCGCCTGCATCCAGGTCGCCGTCGGTCTGGCGATCGCCTACCGCCCGACCGCGAAGCTGGGGCTGGCCGCCTCGATCCCCTGGTCGCTGGCGGTGTGGTGGTTCGGCGAGGGCCTCGGCGGGGTGCTCAGCGGCAAGGCGGACCCGCTGACCGGTGCCCCCGGCGCGGTGATCCTCTACGCGCTGCTCGCCGTGCTGCTCTGGCCGGTCGACGAGGACGACGCGGTCGCCCCTGCGCCGTTCGAGGCGGCCCGGTTCGTCGGAGCCCGCACGGCTCGCGCATTGTGGCTGGTGCTCTGGGGCAGCCTCGTCTACTTCACCTTCGCCTCGGGCAACGACGCGCCCGGCGCGCTCGCCGGGCAGGTCACCACGATGGTGGACGGCCAGCCCGGCTGGCTGGCCTCGATCATGAACCACGCGGCGAACCTGACCAACGGCCGCGACCTGGCGATCTCGATCGTGATCGGCGTCCTGCTGGCCGCAATAGCCGTTTCCGTCTACCTGCCCTGGCCGAGAGCGCGACGCGGTTGGCTGGTGGCCGCGTTCGTGTTCTCCGCGGTGATCTGGGTGGTCGTCCAGGCGTTCGGCGGCGTGTTCCTGGGCATGGCGACCGACCCGAACTCGGGCCCGCTGCTGGCTCTGGTCGCCCTCGCGTACTGGCCGGTCCGCGCCGCGCGGCAGCCGAGCACCGACCCGACGACGAATCGGAGTGCCCGATGAACGTCCCCGCCTGGCTCCCCGTGATCCTCGCCGTGGTGATGCTGGCCATCGCCGCCTTCAGCCTGTGGCGGATGGCGATGGCCCGCGCCCTCGGCCTGCCCGTGGACTACGCGCGCGACGCGGTGGTCTTCCTGCTGGCCCTCGCCGTGTCGGGGATGCTCGTGCGCTGGATGCACGTGCTGAGTCCCGGCATCTGGGCCCTGTTGATCGGCGCCGCCGGCATCGGTTTCGCGGTCCGGGCCGCGCTGCTCAGCCGCCGACCGGAGCCGGGGCAGTCCGGCGCTGGTACTGGTGCTGGTACCGGTGCGGTGCGCGTCGCGCTCGTCGCGGCCGGCGGCTGCGGCATCGCCGTGTACATGCTGCTCGCCGGTGTGGCCCCGTCCACGATCAACGGCTCGACCGCGGGCTACTACGCGATGGCCGGGATGTCCGACATGTATAAGGACACGACCATCGCGTTCCCGGCCCTCGGCGTCGCGCTGGCCGTTGTCCTGGTCGGCTACGCGGTGGCCGCGCTCGACGGCATCACCGCATCCGCAGCGCGGGGGCCCTCCGAGGGCGCTCTCGCTGCCCGCTCGATCGCAGTATGCGAAATCGCGATCGTGGTGACGATGGCCTTCGCGATCCTCGCGAAGCTCGTCTAGTCACTCGTAGTAGGTCTCCGCGACCAGTTCGTCGGCCTGTTCCGGCTCGGCCAGCAGCGCCGCGACGAGGTGTCGCCGGTCCCAGCGGCCGGCGACCCAGGCCAGCGCGCGGGCCATGCCGTCGAAGGTCGAGGCGTGCGGTACGCCGTCGACCACCCGCCAGGCGACCTCGACGGTGTCGTCCAGGATCAGCTCGTCGTGCTCGAAGTACGTGTCCGGGCACTCGGGAAGCAGTTCCCTGACGGCGTCGGGCACCGGCCGCGGCTCGCCCTCGGAGGTGACCGCGCCGGTGATCGCCTCGGAGACGAGGTCGAGGTCGAGCAGGTCGGCGAGTGCGGCCGCCGCGTCGGGCGGGACCGCGAGGTAGACGCGTCCGTCGAGCAGCGGCAGCAGGTCGGGCGCGTCGATCACGACGACGTCGGCGGCGTCCGCGACGACGAGCTCTCCGTCCTGCCAGGCGCGAAGCTCGGCCGGCGGAGCCACGTGCTCGGGCGGAGCCTCGCTCAGCGCCACGTAGAGCGCGGTGAGCTGGGATCCGCCGACCGGACGGTTCGCGTCGGCCAGCCGGTCGAGCAGCTCATCGGGGCCGCCGGGCCCGGCGAGCAGCGCGGAGAGGGTGGTGCGCACGCCGATCCTGACCAGGAATTCGGTGTCGAACTCAGTGTCCTTATCGCCGGGCGCGGGGTCGTAGAGGCCGGTCAGCAGCCCGCCGCCGGTGGCCAGATCGGCCGGTCGACGGCCGTCGAGGACCGGATGGCGGCTGAGCCACCAGGACGCGTACGACGGCAGCTCCACCGGGCGTCCGTCGTCGGTCAGTACCCTGACCGGCCTGGAGACGGCCGTGCGCAGGCCGGGGCCCGCCAGCATTTCCAGTGCGCGCGGCCAGCGCGTCACCAGGTCGAGATCGCGGACCGCGGCCACTTCGAGCGCCACCGGAGCCATGTCGTGGCCGGATCGGTCGATCGCCGTCCTGAGGACGCCGACCCACTCGTCGATCCCGTCGAGGTCGAGCAGGTCGTCGTCCAGGCTGTTCATATCGAGCAGGACATTCTCCGCGCGCACGATTTCGAACGTGTCGATGACGCCGACCGCGCGCAGCGTCTCGGTGCCCCAGCGGCGCACCCAGCCCTCATCGACGAACCCGAACGCCTCGGGATCGACGACCTCGGCGAGCGGTGAGCCGGGCAGCAGCAGTTCGCGGGCCTTGCTGTCGCCGCCGCGATCGTTCGGCAGCAGCAGGTCGCCGAGGTCGAAGCGCTCGTGCGGGCCCGGTTCGGCGGCGCGTACGAGCGCCAGCACGGCTTCGGCGAGCTCGGCCGGGTCATCGGGTTCCGTGATCGCGCCGCGCACCGAAACGTCGTCGAGCAGCACGCGCGGGTACGCGGGGCGGGCGCCGAGCCGTTCGAGCAGGGCTGCCGGTCCGCTGCCGCCGGCCAGGGCTGCCGGGTGCACGATCCGCAGGCCGAGCGGACGCAGCGTCGCACTGACCGACGCGTCGAGTTCGGCGACGGGCAGCAGGCTGCCGCGGGCCCCGCGCACGGTCCGGCCGTCGGCGAGCGGCACCGGCAGGGTGGCCAGCGTCTCGCTCAGATCAGGGTCCTGACCGAAGACCCCGTACACGGCGGCGTACAGCGCTCCCCACCAGGCCGGGTCCCGATCGAGCCCGGACAATGCCTCGGCCAGCTCGTTCGCACCGAGCCGGCGCACCCCGATCGCGGACGTCGCGACCGGGTCGCGCTCCCAACCGGCCGGAAGCAGGCCCGGCAGCACGTCCTTCAGGGCATTGACGAGCTCGGCATCGCAGGGGTCGATGACGACGGCGTCCCTCGGCCGCAGCACCGCGTCCCCCTGCGCGGCCGGAAGGAATGTGGCGTCGGGCAGCAGGGCGGCGATCCGGCGACGCAGGTCGGCGTCGATCGCGCCCTCCCCCATCGGGCCGGGCACCAGGCGCAGCAGCGCGGGGGTGCGTACCGGCCAGGCCGTGACCAGCCCGGCGTACGCCTCGGCGGCCCGGTCGAGCAGGAAGTCCGCCAGCGGGCCGGGGGCGACGCGCCGACGTGTCACCTCCAGCGGGAACGAGGCGATCAGCAGCGCGGGCAGTCCGAGCGGCTCGTCGGTCGGCGTCGGGGCGTGCAGGACCGGCAGGGTACGCAGACGCTGCGGACCCCCGTCCGCGTCGACCGGGACCGCCCACGTCAGCGACCAGCGGGGCTTGATCCGCTCCTCGACCGGACGATCGGCGAGCAGATCCGGTGCCAGCTCGCCGCGCGCGTCGGCCAACCGCCACCGCGTCTTGCGCGCCCCGTCCACGACCACGCACTCGCCGCTGACGCTCCGGTCCGCGGTCAATGTCCGTACATCGCCGTCCAGCTCGACGACGATCTCGGTGAGCTGAGGCAGCGCGAGCAGCAGCGTGTCGTCCAGTTCGGTCAGCAGCCGGCGCGCCAGGGCCACGGCCGCCTCGTCACGAAGCGGCAGTTCGACCACGGTGTCGTATCCCCACGGCGCCGCACCCTCGGCCGCGTAGGGCAGGCGCAGCACCGGAACCCGGCCGCCGCGCCGGTCCAGCTCCGCCGCCAACTCAGGATTCTGTTCCGCCGCACGCCGCACGGCCTCGCGCGCCTCGGCGGCGGAGAACCGCACGCCGCCGTCGCGCGACAGCACCCTCGGCGCGTCGCTCACGGCCAGCACGGCAGCGAACCCCACCCCGAAGCGCCCGACCGGAGCCGCGTTCCCGGACCCGCCGCCCTGCCCCTCGTCCCGCTTCGCCGACGCACGCAGCGTGGACAGGCTCTGCACCCCGCCAGCGTCCAGCGCCGCACCGGTGTTCGCCGCCGACAGCGTCGCCCCGTGCCCGTCCGCGCCGCCGCTCACCAGGGTCAGCCGCAGCCTGCCCGGCACGCCCGCCCGCGCCGCCGCGTCCGCGGCGTTCTGCGCCAGCTCGACGACGACCCGATCCCGGTATCCGCCCAGGACCAGGTCTTCTTCGAGGTTCGCGTCCTCGCGGAACCGTACCGGCGCGGTCTCCCACGCCCCCAGCACCCGCTCGCGGATGGCCGCCGTACCGAACAGATCAGTCACCCGTGCAGGCTACCGTGCCGAAGCCTTCGGCCAGACTGCCCAGCAATCCCTCGAGCTCGGATTCGGATCCGACCGAGCCCGGCAGCTCCGCCTGCACCCGGGTGAGGACCGAGGCGAGGCGGGTGTGCAGCTCGCGGCCGCGTTCGGCGGCGTAGACCAGGACCCTGCGGCGGTCGGCGGGGTCGGGGTGCCGGTAGACGAGGGCGTCGGCGACGAGCCGGTCGACGAGCTTGGTCGCGGTGGGAGCGGGCAGCAGGGCGTAGTCGGCGAGCTCGGTCATCGGGTGGCCGGCGCCGTCGGCGAGCAGGTTGAGCACCCGCCACTGCTCGACCGTGCAGCCGGCGGCCTCGGCCTCGATGGCGGCGGCCAGTCGCCGCACCGCGAGGTGCTCGGCCCTGCTGAGCAGGTGCACCAGGTCACGCTGCGGTTTCGTGCCGGTCATGGATCCGCCCTTTCTTCCGGTATTCCCGGTTCGTCACGCGGCCGGGGCTGGACGCGCGTGCCGTCCGCCGGTCAGGATGGCAGCCTCGCCTGCGTTCCCTGCTATGTCCCGAGGTGGTCGCGTGCTCCCCGAGCCCGAGCTGACGGTCGCGCTGGTGATCCCGCTCAGCGGCCCGGCGGGGGTGTTCGGGCCCTCCTGCGAGCTGTCGGCGCGGTTGGCGGTCGGCGAGCTCAACGACGCGGGCGGGGTGCTGGGGCGACGGGTGCGGCTGGTGCCGGTGGACGGGGGCCGGGCGGCCGGCGTGGTCGCCGCCGAGGTCGAGGCGCTGGTGTCGATAGGCGCGGTGGACGCGGTCGTCGGCTGGCACATCTCGGCCGTCCGGCGTGCGCTGGCGCCGCGGATCGCCGGCCGAGTCCCGTACGTCTACACCGCGCAGTACGAGGGCGGCGAGCGGACGCCCGGCGTGTTCGTGACCGGAGAGACCCCGGCGCGCCAGCTGCTGCCCGCGATGCGGCTGCTGGCCGACTCGCACGGCGTACGCCGCTGGTTCGTGGTCGGCAACGACTACGTCTGGCCGCGGGTCACGGCGCGTGCGGCCCTGCGCTACGCGCGCGCGTGCGGCGGACGCGTGTGCGGGCAGGAGTTCGTGGCGCTCGGAACGCAGGACTACGCGGGTGTGCTGCGCGCGATCGACCGCAGCGGGGCCGACGTCGTGCTGATGCTGCTCATCGGCGCCGACGCGGTGCACTTCAACCGGGCGTACGCGGCCTGCGGGCTGCATCAGCGTGCCCTGCGACTGAGTACGCACATGGACGAGAACATGCTCATGGCGACCGGCGCCGACGCGACCGACAACCTGTGGGCCGCCGCGGGCTACTTCGAGACGCTCGCGACCGCCGAAAGCCTGGATTTCAACGGGCGCTACGCCGCGCGCTTCGGCACCCACGCGCCCGTGCTGAGCAGCCTCGGCGAGTCCTGCTACGAGGGCGTCCGGCTGCTCGCGGCGCTCGCCGGCCGGGCCCGCAGCCTCGATATCCGGGCCCTGATGAACACCGGCCGCCTGGGCTACGAGGGTCCGCGCGGCACGGTCTCGCTGGACGGCAACCACGTGCGGCAGCCGATCTACCTCGCGCGGGCCGACGCGTTCGACTTCGACATCGTCGCGCAACTCTAGCCCGCCCCTTCCGCTCGCAGTTCCTCCGCAGTCCCGGATACCTCAGTCCCGGATCACCGTCGGACAGGACCATCGTAGGGCTCCGCGCCCTCCAGATACCCCTTCGGAGAAATAGTTTCTCTGTGAAGTAACGCCGCGTAACACAACCTCAACACGTGCGCGCCACGCTCGGGCCCATGACGGACACCGACAGCCAGGCCGAGATCGCCGAGCCCACGCGGGCTCGGCGCGCCTACCACCGCTGGGCCAAGAACGACACGCTCGAGGACTACTCGCTGCGCTACGCGCCCAAGTCCTTCCGCCGCTGGAGTCCCTATGTCGTCGCCACGACGGCTCTCGGCGGCATCGCGTACCTCGCCGACTTCGCGATCGGCGGCTCGATCGCGATCTCCTACGGATTCAGCAGCGCCGCCGTCGCGATCCTGATCGCCGCGGTCATCATCTTCGCCACCGGCATCCCGATCGCCTACTACTCGGCGAAGTACTCCGTCGACATGGACCTGCTCACCCGCGGCGCCGGCTTCGGCTACCTCGGCTCGACGCTGACCTCGATCATCTACGCCAGCTTCACCTTCATCTTCTTCGCCCTCGAAGGCTCGATCATGGCGCAGGCCTTCCAGTTCGGCCTGCACATACCCCTGGCCGTCAGTTATCTGATCGCCTCGCTGCTGGTCATCCCGCTCGTCATCTACGGGATGACCGCGCTGTCGAAGATGCAGGTGTGGACGCAGCCGATCTGGCTGATCCTGATGGTCGCGCCGTTCGTGTCCATCGCGATCCAGGACCCGGGCGAGTTCGCGCGCTTCACCCACTTCGGCGGCGACTCGCCGACCGGCGCCGCGTTCAGCTTCCTGAGCGCCGGAGCCGGTGCGGGCGTCGCGCTCTCGCTCATCGCGCAGATCGGCGAGCAGGTCGACTACCTGCGCTTCATGCCGGACAAGACGCCGGAGAACGCCAAGCGCTGGTGGGCCTCGGTGCTCTCGGCCGGCCCCGGCTGGGTCGTGCTCGGCGCGCTGAAACAGCTCGGCGGCGCGTTCCTCGCGTTCTACGTCACCGAGAAGCTCGGCAAGTCGCTCGCCGACGAACCGATCCAGCAGTACCTGCTGGGCCTGAAGACCTTCGCCGCGCCCGTCGCGCTCGGCCTGGCCACGTTCTTCGTGATCCTCTCCCAGATAAAGATCAATTCGACGAACGCCTACTCCGGCTCGCTGTCCTGGTCCAACTTCTTCTCCCGGCTGCTGCACCGGCACCCCGGCCGCGTCGTGTGGATCTTCCTGAACGTCGGCATCTCGCTCGCGCTGATGGAGGGCGGTGTCTTCGGATTCCTCAACAGCGTCCTCGGCTTCTACTCGAACGTCGCGATCGCCTGGATCGGCGCGGTCACCGCGGACCTGGTGATCAACAAGCCGTTGAAGCTCAGCCCGTCGTTCATCGAGTTCAAGCGCGCGCACCTGTACAACTTCAACCCGGTCGGCTTCGGCTCGATGCTGATCGCCTCGGCCGTCTCGATCGCCGCGTACTTCAACGCCTTCGGCGCCTACGCCAAGGCCTTCTCCCCGCTGATCGCGCTCGGCATAAGCCTGGTCCTCTCGCCGGTCCTCGCCTACGCGACGAAGGGCAAGTACTACATCGCCCGGGTCGACGAACTCGAAGAGCCGCTGATCGTGGACGGCCTGCTCTCGATGGTGGAGCTGACCTGCGTCGTGTGCTCGGACGCCTTCGAGCGCCCCGACATGGCCGGCTGCCCGTTCCACCGGGGCGCCATCTGCTCGCTGTGCTGCAGCCTGGAGGCCGCCTGCCACGACGCGTGCAAGAAGGCCGGCGTCTGATGCTCCTGTCCCCGCACGAGCAGGAACGCCTGCTGATCCACGTGGCGGCCGGGCTGGCCGGGGAGCGGCGCGCCCGCGGCCTGCGCCTGAACTATCCGGAGTCGGTCGCCGTCCTCACCTCGTTCCTGCTCGAACGCGCCCGCGACGGCCATGGTGTCAGCGAACTGATGGATGCCGGACGCAGAGTGCTGACCCGCGAGGACGTGCTGGAAGGAGTGCCGGAGATGATCGACGAGGTGCAGATCGAGGCGACGTTCCCGGACGGTACGAAGCTCATCACGGTGCACCGGCCGATCGGGTGAAGGACCTAGAGGACGTAGAGGGCGCCATGTTCGAATATCTGCTCGCCGCCGAGCCGATCACGCTCAACGCCGGGGCACCGCGCACGACGCTGACCGTGCTCAACGCCGGCGACCGCCCAGTGCAGGTCGGCTCGCACTACCACTTCGCCGAGGCCAATCCGGCCCTGGAATTCGATCGGGACGCGGCCTGGGGCCTGCGCCTGGACATTCCGGCGGGCACGGCGGTCCGCTTCGAACCGGGGCTGGCCCGCGAGATCGCGCTGGTCCCGATCGCCGGGCTTCGCGTCGTGACCGGGCTGCGCGGAGCGAGCGGCGCCCGCGAGGAAGGAAGGCTCGATGGCTGAGATCTCTCGTGCCCGGTACGCGGCGCTGTACGGCCCGACCGTCGGCGACAGCGTCCGGCTGGCCGATACGAACCTCCGCATCAGGGTCGAGCGGGATCTGTGCGCGCACGCCGGATACGGCGAGGAGGCGGTGTTCGGCGGCGGCAAGGTGCTGCGCGAGTCGATGGGCATGGGTCATGTGACGCGCGTCGCCCGCGCGGACCTGCCCGGCAGCCCGGACACCGTGATCACCGGCGTCATCGTGCTCGACCACTGGGGCATCGTGAAGGCGGACGTCGGCATCCGCGACGGCCGGATCGCCGCGCTCGGCAAGGCCGGGAACCCGGACACCATGAACGGCGTGCACCCGGCACTGGTGATCGGCCCGTCCACCGAGGTCATCTCCGGCAACGGCAAGATCCTGACGGCCGGGGGGATCGACGGGCACGTGCACTTCATCTGCCCGCAGGCGATCACCGAGGCGCTGGCCTCCGGCATCACGACCCTGATCGGCGGCGGCACCGGCCCGGCCGAGGGCAGCAAGGCCACGACCGTGACGCCGGGCGCCTGGCACCTGGCTCGCATGTTCGAAGCCTTAGATCCGTGGCCGGTGAACTTCGCGCTGCTCGGAAAGGGGAACTCCACCAACGAGGACGCCCTGTGGGAGCAGTTGCGCGCGGGCGCGGCCGGGTTCAAGATCCACGAGGACTGGGGCGCGACGCCCGCCGCGATCGACACCTGCCTGCGCGTCGCGGACGCCTCCGGAGCGCAGGTCTCGATCCACACGGACACGCTCAACGAGGCCGGTTTCGTCGAGGACACCGTCGCCGCGATCGCCGGGCGCACGATCGAGGCCTACCACGTGGAGGGCGCGGGCGGCGGGCACGCGCCGGACATCATCACCGTGGCCGGACTGGCGAACTTCCTTCCGGCGTCGACGAATCCGACGAGGCCGCACACCGTCAACACCATCGACGAGCATCTCGACATGCTGATGGTCTGCCACCACCTGTCGCCGTCGATCCCCGAGGACCTGTCGTTCGCGGAGTCGCGGATCCGGCCGACCACGATCGCGGCCGAGGACGTCCTGCACGACCTCGGCGCGATCTCGATGATCGGCTCGGATTCGCAGGCGATGGGCCGGATCGGCGAGATCGTCATCCGCACCTGGCAGACGGCGCACGCGATGAAGGCGCAGCGCGGCTCCCTGCCGGGCGACAGCGGCCCGGCCGACAACCACCGCGCCCGGCGATACGTGGCCAAGTACACGATCGGCCCGGCCGTCGCGCACGGCATGGACGGGGAACTCGGCTCGGTCGAGGCCGGAAAGCTCGCCGATCTCGTGCTCTGGGATCCGCGCTTCTTCGGGGTGCGGCCGAGCCTGGTCATCAAGGGCGGCGCGATCGCGTGGGCGGCCATGGGCGACGCCAACGCCTCGATCCCCACGCCGCAGCCGGTACTGCCGCGGCCGATGTTCGGCGCCTACGGCAACGCGCCGGCCGCCACCAGCCTCGCGTTCGTCGCGCCCGCCGCGCTCGAGGACGGGCTCGCCGAACGGCTCGGGGTGCGCCGGAAGCTGGTGGCGCAACGAGACGTACGAGGGCTGACGAAGGCGGACCTGCCGGAGAACACGGCGCTGCCGCGGATCGAGGTCGAGCCGGACACGTTCACGGTGCGCATCGACGGCGAGACCGTGGAGCCGGCCCCGGCTCGGACGCTGCCGCTGACCCAGCGCTACTTCCTGTTCTGATGAACCTGACCTCGCTCCTCATGCTGGCCGACAGCCGTCTTCCGGCGGGTACGCACGCGCACTCGGGAGGGCTGGAGGCCGCGGTCGCCGCCGAGCGCGTCAACGACGCCGCCGAACTGTACGAGTTCCTGCTCGGCCGGCTCAGCACCACGGGCCTGACCGGCGCAGCGTTCTGCGTCGCGGCACTGGATGGTGCCCGTCTCGCCGATCTCGACGCCGAATACGAGGCACGCACCCCCTCGCCCGCGCAACGCCGTGCCTCACGCGCGCTCGGCCGACAACTGCTGCGCGCGGTCCGGGTCGGCTGGTCCGGACCCGCACTCGACGCCGCGGCCGCGGTCCATCCCGACGGACCGCATCAGCCGCTCGCCTTCGGCGCCGCGGGTGCCGCCGCCTGGCTCGGCCCGCACGACGTGGCCGTCGCCGCCGCGCTCGGCTCCGTCACCGGCCCCGCGAACGCCGCGACGCGGCTGATGGGCATCGACCCCGATGCGGTCACCGCCGTGCTCGCCGCCCTCGAACCGCACGTTCAAGACACCGCCGACGCCGCGGTCGAGTCGGCGCTCGGACCGATCAGCGAGCTGCCCTCGTTCAGCGCGCCGCGCCTGGACATCTCGGCGGAACACCACAGCACCTGGGAGGTGCGTCTCTTTGCATCGTAGGCATCCCGACGAAGAAGGCTTCGCCGGAGTCGGTCTCCGCCCCGCACGAACCGGCGGACCGCTGCGCATCGGCATCGGCGGCCCGGTCGGATCCGGCAAGACCGCGCTGGTCGCGGCGCTCTGCCGCGCGCTGCGGACCCGGTACTCACTCGCCGTCGTCACCAACGACATCTACACGCGCGAAGACGCCGAGATCCTGCTGCGACAAGGCGTGCTCGACCCCGAACGGATCACCGCCGTGGAGACCGGCTGCTGTCCGCACACCGCGATCCGCGACGACATCTCGGCCAACCTCGAAGCCGTCGAAGCCCTCGAACGGCGCTTCGCGCCCTTGGACCTCGTGCTCGTCGAGAGCGGCGGCGACAACCTCACCGCCACCTTCAGCAAGGGGCTGATCGACCGGCAGATCTTCGTCATCGACGTCGCCGGGGGCGACAAGGTTCCACGCAAGGGCGGGCCCGGCATCATCTCCTCCGACCTGCTGGCCGTCAACAAGACCGACCTGGCGGAGCTCGTCCACGCCGACCTCGACGTGATGCGACGCGACGCCGCACGCCAGCGCGCCTCGTCGGACGGCACCGTGCGCCCGACCGTGTTCATGTCGCTCGCGGCCGATCCGCTCGCCTCGGACGTGGCCGGATGGATCACCGAGTTGATCACGCGGCGCCAGGCCGTCGCGGTATGAAGGCGGCGGTATGAAAGCGAGCGCGCGCCTCGTCGCCGAATCCCGCCCCGATGGCGTCACCCGCCTGACGACGCTCGCCGGCCAGGCACCGCTGCTGCTCCGCCAGACCTTCGCCGACTCCCCGGACGGGGATCGCCGCGCCGCGCACGTCCACCTCGTCGGCGGCGCGGCCGGTCCCCTCGGCGGCGACGAGCTGCACCTCAGCCTGCACCTCGGCCCCGGCGCAGAGGTGCGTCTGAGCAGCGTCGCCGCGTCCCTCGCGCTCCCCGGTCCGCACGGGGACGAATCAACCCTCGATATCAGCGTACGCATCGAGTCGGGCGCTTCGCTCACCTGGCACCCGCAGCCGCTGATCGCCGCGCGGGGCGCCCGCCACTGCACCGCCGTGAACATCGAGATGGCCGCCGACGCCCGGCTGACCTGGCATGAACAGACGCTGCTCGGCAGACACGGTGAGGCACCCGGCTCGGCCGTCACCCGCCTCCGCGTCCGCCGCGCCGACCGCCCCCTCCTCGACCACACGCTCGCCGTCGGCCCAAGACACCGCGGCGCCCTCGGTCCCGCGGTCGTCGGCACTGCCCGCGCCTGCGCCGGCACCCTCATCGTCGACCCGGCCTGGACGAACATCCCGCCCGCCGACCGTCTCACCGTCGCCGCCCGCGACGATGCGGACGGCTCCATCGCCGCCCTGCTCCTCGAGGCACCCGCGGTCCTCATCAGCGCACTCGCCCCGGACGGACTGGCGCTGCAGCGGCTGCTCGAACCGATCGATCCGACGTCGGGCGCGCATCCGACGCCGGGGCGGCCCGGAGCGATCAGAACGTGACGGTCATCCCGCCGTCGACTGCGAGGGTCTGGCCGGTGATGAACGAGGCGGCGTCGCCGGCCAGGAAGACGACCGCGCCGACGATCTCCTGCGGACGGCCCCAGCGGCCGAGGGCGGTGCGGGTGCGCAACCAGCGGTTCCACTCGGGGTCATCGGCCAGCGCGGCGTTGACTTCGGTCGCGAACGTGCCGGGCGCCACGGCGTTCACAGTGATCGCGGATGGGCCGAGGTCGGCCGCCAGAGCCCTGGTCAGTCCGCCGAGTCCGGCCTTGGCCGCGGCGTAGGCGACGTCGCCGGTCCGCCCGAGCTGACCGACGACCGACGAGACGTTGATGATCCGGCCGGGCGCCGAGCGGGCGCGCAGCGAGCGGGCGACGGCCTGGCTGAGCGCGTACGCCGCGACGACGTGGACATCCAGCAGGTGCGCGAGGTCCGCTGGGGGCAAATCGTCGACACCGCGCCGGTCCCGGTGGCCGACATTGTTGACCAGGATGTCGATGTCGCCGACGCCTTCGAGCGCCGCGCGCGCCGCATCGCGATCGGTCACGTCGAACGCCGCGGCGTCCACATCGAGGCCCTCGGCGCGCAGATCGCCCGCCACCCGGCCGAGCACGTCCCGGTCCCGGCCGTTGACCACGACACGCGCACCCGCCTCGGCGAGGCCGCGCGCCATCTCGAGCCCAAGACCCCGCACCGATCCGGTCACCAGGGCAGTTCGTCCATCCAGCGAGAACAGATCCTGCACGTCTCGTCGCCCTCCGCACTGAAACGTCTGTTTCAGTGAGTTTAACAGGCAGGCGCGCGGCGCGGCTAGGTCGCGACGCCGCGGAAGAGGTTCGCGATCAGGGCGTCCGCGAAGGCCGTGTCGACCGGATGCTGCGGGAGGACGGGCAGTAGCAAGCGGTGATAGCAGGCGCCCCACAGCTGGTCCACGATCGCGTCGAGGTCGGCGTCCGCGCGTATCTGACCGGCCGCGCGTGCGGCGGCGAGGCGGTCGACCGCGAGCTGCCGGCGCGGACGGACGTACTGATCCGAGAGCGCCTCGATGAGGTCCGGATCGCTCTGCGCCGCGCCGATGATCTGGGCGATCGTCGCTCCGCCGCGCTGGAACAGGCCGACGAACGAGTGCAGTTGCGCGGTGAGGTCGGCGCGCACGTCTCCGGTGTCGGGGAACGCCAGCGCCTCCTCGAGCGCGCTGAAGTAGGCCTCGAAGACGAGCCTTCCCGGGGTGCTCCACCAGCGGTAGAGCGTCATCTTGCTCACCCCCGCGCGCGCGGCGACCTTCTCGAAGGTGACGCCCTTGACTCCCGCGTCGAACAGCAGCGCGCTGGTCGCGGCCAGGGCGGCGCGGCGCACGTCCTCGGCACGGCGCCGGCCGCGTCCCGGCTTGAGGGCGGGCGCGGGCGACGGCGCGGCGGGCGCCGCCTTCCCGGTCCCGGTCTCGGTCGGTTCCATCGGCGATCTCCCTCGGCGGTTATGTGGATGACTCGTCCACATAATGTTAGTGTACAACTCGTCCACATAATTGGAAGGGAGTGGTACCGATGACCACCACCAGTACCGCGCGCGTCGCACTCGTCACCGGCGGCTCCGGCGGCATCGGCACCGCCGTCTCGCGGCGGCTCGCCGCGGCGGGGATGTCCGTCGTCGTGCACTACGCGGGCCGCGCCGAGCAGGCCGAAGGGGTCGTGAAGGAGATCTCCGCCGCGGGCGGCAGCGCGCTCGCGCTGCCCGGCGACGTGGCCGAGCCGGAGCAGATGTCGGAGCTCTTCGACACCGTCGAGCAGCGCTTCGGCGGCATCGACGTCGTCGTCAACACCGCGGGCATCATGCTGCTGGCCCCCGTCGCGGAGATGAGCCTCGAGGACTTCGACCGGATGCACCGCGTGAACGTCCGCGGCACCTTCGTCGTCTCCCAGCTCGCCGCGCGCCGCCTGCGTTCCGGGGGCGCGCTGATCAACTTCTCGACCTCCGTCACCCGGATCCGGCAGCCGACCTACGCCGCCTACGCCGCGACGAAGGGCGCGGTCGAGGCGATGACGCTGATCCTCGCGCGGGAGCTGCGCGGCCGGGACGTCACGGTGAACGCCGTCGCCCCCGGACCGACCGCCACGCCGCTGTTCCTCGACGGGAAGAGCGGGCAGCTGATCGAGCAGCTCGCCAAGGCCGCCCCGCTCGAGCGGATCGGCACGCCGGACGACATCGCCGAGTCGGTCGCGTTCCTCGCCGGTCCGGGCGGCCGCTGGGTCAACGGCCAGGTGCTCTACGCCAACGGCGGCATCGCCTAGCCGCCGACCTGGAACGACGAGTCGGGAAAACGCAGAGGCCGCCGGAACGAGTCCGGCGGCCTCTGACGACCAAGCTCAATAGATCAGAGCGGGCGGATGTCGGCCGCCTGCGGTCCCTTGGGGCCCTGCGTCACCTCGAAGCTGACGGCCTGGCCCTCCTTCAACTCGCGGTAGCCCTGCGTGGCGATCGCGGAGTAGTGGGCGAACACGTCAGGGCCGCCCCCGTCCTGCTCGATGAACCCGAAGCCCTTTTCCGCGTTGAACCACTTCACAGTGCCAGTTGCCATAACTACAAACTCTCCTTCATGGAACGCTCGCCCCGAGCCTGAAAAAGGTACAGACCCGCGCTGCGGAACGCATCCCACATGCGGCAAGTCTACCCGCCCCGAGCCGAAAGCGCCGCCGACGCGCCGAAATCTCTTGAGACCGCGATTTCGAGCCGTACCGAATGGACGAGGCGGGACAAATCGTCCGGCCCGATTCGCCGCGGATTCCGGGGCCGTCCGAGCGCTCGAGATGGCCCGGGAAGACCCGTTTTCCGGCGTGGCCCGGGCCGCCGCGGAACTGTGAATCAGGACACTCAAAATCGCCTGTTCTCCTGTCCCACAACGGGTTGCAGGCTCCGCCGTATTCGGCGTCCGCGGCCCGGAGCACACCCAGGCGAGGGGTCCCGCCGCCGTCTACCCACACGAAGGAGCCCACGCATGATCAAGCACTCGTTCACGGCCCTGGGAGCGCTCACCCTGGCGCTCGGGTCGCTCGCCTTCGCCCAGCCGGCGATGGCGGCCGCCGGCGCCCACGCGACGTTCCAGACCGGCGGCCCGTACCACGTGGCCCCCGGCAGCCGCATCGGCCACGCCTCGATCGGCAACCGCGTCCTGGACTACTCCACCAACTGGTCGGGGTACGCGGTCACCGGCGGCACGTTCACCACGGCGACGGCGACCTGGATCCAGAACGCCGGCACCTGCACCAGCGGCGACGGCCAGACCGACATGTCCCCCTGGGTCGGTCTCGACGGATTCAGCGACAGCACCGTCGAGCAGACCGGCACCTCGGTCGACTGCAACGGAGCCAGCAGCGACTACTACGCCTGGTACGAGATGTACCCGGCGGGCGTCGTCATCATCAACAAGACGGTGAAGGCGGGCGACTCCTTCACCGGCACCGTGACCCACACGAGCGGCACGACCTACAAGCTGGTGCTCACGAACAACACGGAGGGCTGGACGTTCAGCGTCTCCAAGAAGCTCTCGGCGAAGGACTCGTCGGCCGAGGCCGTGATGGAGATGGCGGCCAACAGCCTGACCAAGTTCGGCACGGACCCGTTCACCTCGTTCACCGTGGACGGAAAGGCCGTCGGCTCGTACACCGGCTCGGGGTACACCATCGAGCAGATGGAGATCAAGGTCGGCAGCACGCTCTGCGATTCCACCTCGGCCCTCAGCAACGAGGAGAACTTCACCACCACCTGGCTGAACGCCTGCTGATCCGGTGAATTATTGAGCGGCTGATGAACGGTTGAACGGTTGAACTGAAGAACTGTGGCGCGGATCCCTGCTTGCCGGATCCGCGCCACAGTCTCTCGGGAAGGTGCTCAGCCGGTGTTGAGCCGGCGGATCGTCCAAAGCTGGTCCGAGGTGTTCAGCTCCGTCCACGACACGGCCTTGGCCAGGTCGGCGGACGAGCTCTGGGCGATGGTGACGTACCGGCCGGTGCCGACGTTCTTGATCAGGTATTCATTGCCGCCGTAGGGCACGAGCGTCCAGACCTGATCCGCATTTCCGCTGACGGGGCTCGTCTGGGTGATCGCCTCGCCGGACGCGGGGTACGTGTCGGTGAGCGCGAGGCCGGAGTCGCTGTTCTTGATCTGGTAGCCGCCGCTCACGGCGGCGAAGCGCCACAGGTGCCAGGACTGGTTCGCGTACCACCACTGGTCGGCCTGGGTGCCGGCCGTGGTCGAACCGCCCGGGATCTCCAGGTACTCGTTGTAGTTGTTCTGGATCGAGTACTGACCGCTGGTCAGCGTCGGGAACGCGGTCTGGGTGAGCGTCCAGGTCTGGTTGCTCCCGGCGGTCGCCGCCCACGTGTCGACGGTCGAGCCGGACGTCTTCGCCCACGCGTAGTCGTCGAGCAGCAGTCCGCTGCGCCGGTTGGCGAGGGTGAAGGTGCCGTTGGACTGCTGCACGACGGCCCAGTCCTGCGCGGCGGACCCCGCGGAGGCCGCGTCCTGCTCGACGGTCGCGCCGTTGCTTTCGGAGGCTCCGGTGACCGTGAGCAGCAGGCCGCTGGCGACGTTCGTCAGCCTGAAGTAGCCGTTGGCCTGGCGGGTGAGCACCCACCGCTGCGCGGCGGACGACGAGGAGGCGGTCTGCTGCGTCACCAGCGATCCGGTCGTCGTCGAGGCGGCGCCGAGCCCGAGGCCCGAATAGCCGTTCGCCAGCGTGTACGTCGCCCCGTTCGAGATGCCAGGAGCGATGTTGTCGAACGCGAACTGGACCTGGTTGAGGTAGTTGCTGTTGTGATAGCCGCCGGTCAAGGTCATCACGGTGTTTCCGTCCGGCATCATCATCAGCGACCTGCTGTAGCCGCCCGGAGCGTTAGAGCCCTCCGACTTCCAGTCGCTCGCGTCGCCCCCGGCCGTGTTCACGGCGAGCGCGGTCTGGCCGCCGTCACTGACCACGATCGTCCCGTCCGCTCCGCCGCTCGGTGTCCAGGTGACGTACGGCTGGCAGCACGGATCCGTGCCGTCGTTCAGCACGATCTGGGTCCCGGTCGCGCTCGCGAACGCCAGCGGACTGCTCGCGATCTTGTAGTTGACCGGGCAACTGCCGCCCGCGGTGCTGCAGAGTTCGTATGTCATGATCCACTGACCGCCGTTGATCTCGGCGACGGTCGCCATGCCGGGTCTGGCCGACTGCGCCGAATAGGCCACGTCATCGACGACCGAGCCCCAGTTCACGCCGTCCGTCGAGGCCTGGTGGACGAGCATCTGCGAGTGCACCGAGGTGTCGCGCTGGTCCGAGTAGTAGACGATCAGCTGACCGTCGTACATGAGCAGGAACGGCTCCCATACGGGGGTGTTCGGGTCCGCGGTGTACGCCGCGCCGCCCACTGCCACCGTGCTCAGGTAACTCCAGCTCCTGCCCTGGTTCGTGCTGTCGAACATCAGGATCGAGGTCGAGGAGAGGTTCGAGGGCACGGACAGGCCGGAGACGAGCAGCGTTCCGGCCGGGAGGCCGCCGAGCGCGGCGGGCAGCTCGTAGATCTGCGGGTTCCAGCGCATCCCGTAGCCGTTGACCGTGTCGTCGACCTGCGACAGGTACGTCCACGAGCCGCCGCCGTTCGTGCTCTGATACACGGGGAAGTACGGCGTGCCGTTCGTGTACGTCTCGAAGGTCGTCAGGATCGTGCCGTTGGCGTCGCCGTTGTGCTGCAGGGTGATCGCGCGTGCGTACATCACGGCCGGGTCGACGAAGCCCGCCGCCGAGGTCGGGGTGAAGACCGTCTGCACGCCGCTCGTCTCGGCCTGCGCGGCCGGGCTCGCGCCGAAGACCGCGGCGAGGACGAAGAGCACGGCGAGCAGGCGTGCTCCTGGGGATTCTCGATCGGGTTTCACTGGTACCGCCTGACTTCTTTGTGAGGGGGTGTGTGTGAGCGGGTTGTACTAGAGCGCGGGTCGTTCGTCGGCGACGAGCACCCGCACGTCCCAGGGGCCGAGGCGCAACGGTGCGCCGACGGCGATGCGTCCCCCGTTCAGTACGTCCTGCAGCGGGATCGGCGCGGTCAGGCGTGCCGGTTCCCAACTCCAGTTGTGCAGTACGTGCACGCCGCGGCCGTCCGTGGCGGTGGCCGTCGTGGCGGTGACGGTCTCGGGCAGCGAGTGCCATCCGCCCCGCGGGGTGGGCGCCAGCCACGCGGCCAACGCGCGTCCGAGGGCGCGGTCGGGCACGGTGCCGACGGTGGTGACGCGGCCGGCGCCGTGCGCGCGGGTGGTGATCGCGGGCCACAGGCCGAAGTGCGGGTGGTGGTAGGTGGCGAGGACCTGCGCGTCGGTGACGGTCAGCCCTTCGGCCCAGCGCGTCCCGTGGGCTTCGCGGGCGAGGACGAGTCCCGAGTCGGGCGCGGTACGCAGCGGGAGGTCGGCGCGCAGATTGCTGAACTCGTCGTAACGCACGCCGGCGGCTTCGGCCAGGCGCCCGGGCGCCGGCTCCTGCCGTGCCCGGCCCTCGTGGTCCGCGTAGCCGGTGCGCGGGCCGAGGACGAGGTGCCCGCCTTCGTGCGCGTATTCGGCCAGCCAGTCGAGCGTGGTGTCGTGCGCGAGATAGAACGCCGGGACGACCAGGACCGGGTGCCGCGTCGCTGCCTCGCGCGGCGAGACCCCCTCCCGTTCGCCGCGCGGGTCGTGCAACTGCCTGGCGTGCACGATCCGCATCTGCCGCCCCGCCTCGAACGCGCCCCGATAGAAGGGGTCGAATATCTTGTGGTACGCGTCGGGGTCGGGGGCGCCGTTCGCCGTGGCCAGCGGCGGGTACTTCTGCATCAGCCACTTGCTCGGCGTCGAGTAGAGCATCGTGATGTCGGCGTCCGGTTCCAGGCCCGCGACGAGTTCCCCCGCCGTCTCCAGTTCGGCGCCGAGGCGGGCGAGCTCGGCGTAGGTGCGTCCCGGCTTCCCGCTGTGCGGCAGTACTCCGCCCCAGTAGGTCTCCGCGCCGAAGTGCAGCGTGTGCCAGTGCCAGTACTCGACCATGCGTGCGCCGCGGGACACCAGCGCCCACGCCGACTGCCGCCACTGCCCGTCGTAGGCGGGCCGGTTGTCACACGGCATGCCGATGCTCTGCGCGTTGGTCTCGGTGACCAGGAACGGCGCCTGACGTGAGGAGAACATCCAGTCAGCGGTCTGATACAGCGACCAGACGCCGTCGGTCTTCCACTTCTGCTCGGTCACCCGGTTGTCGGGTAGTTCGAGGGCGTCCTGCATGTCGTAGTACGGGTTGCCTGAGGCGATATCGAGGCTGTCGGTGAGTTCGTCGTCCTCGACCGCCGGGCGCGTGTAGGAGATGCAGGTGGTCACGAACTGCTCGGGCCGCGCGTACTCGCGGGCGATACCCGCCTGCCAGGCGATGAACTCAGTGGTCTGCTGAGCCTGGAACGCACGCCAGGCGATGTCGTACTGCGGCTGCGCGTTGTTGTCCGGGGTCCACAGGTCGGCCCAGGTGGACAGGCGGTGGGACCAGTAGACCAGGCCCCACTCGCGATTGAGCGTCTCCACGTCGCCGTACTCGGCACGCAGGTGGTCGACGAAGCGCTGGAAGACGCCGTGGTTATGCAGCAGTTCGAGGCCGGGCTCGTTGTCGACCTGGAAACCGATCACCGCGGGGTGCGCGGCATACCGGGTGAGGATCTCGCGGATCACCCGTTCGGCGTGGAAACGGAAGGCGGGATGGGTGAAGTCGACCTCCTGGCGCGCGCCCCAACCGATCCGCTGCCCGGTCGCGCGCTCCGCGGCGATCTCCGGGTACTGACGCGCCAGCCACGGCGGGACGGCGTAGGTCGGGGTGCCGAGCACCACCGCGATGCCGCGCTCGTGCGCGCCGTCGAGCACCGGCTCGAGCCATTCGAGGTCGAACCGTCCGTTCTCCGGCTCCCACGTCGACCACACCGACTCGCCCACGCGGATGACGCTGAACCTGGCCTCCGCCATCATGTCCAGGTCCGTCTTGAGCCGCTGGCCGGGCTGGTATTCGTGGTAGTACGCGGCACCGAACAGGACGCGGGCAGGCAGGACCGCCATGAAGGCAACCTCCGGATGAAAGCGGGTGGGCGAAACGTGCTTATTGCTTGACGGCGCCGGTGGCCAGGCCCGACTGCCAGTAGCGCTGCAGGAACAGGAACGCGATGACGAGCGGGATGATCGAGAGCAGCGAGCCGGTGACGACGAGGGGCAGCATGCCGCTGGACGCGCCGGCCCCGCCGTTCTGCGCCTGCGCCGCCCAGGAGGACAGACCCACCGTGACCGGATACAGCTGCGGGTTGTTGAGCATGATCAGCGGCAGGAAGTAGTTGTTCCAGGTCGTGACGAGCGTGAACAGCAGCACGGTCACCAGGCCGGGAGCGAGCAGGCGCAGGGCGATCCGGAAGAAGATCCGGTACTCCCCCGCGCCGTCGATGCGCGCGGCCTCGATCAGGCTGTCGGGCACGGCGTCCTGCGCGTAGATGCGCATGAGGTAGAGGCCGAACGGGTTGATCAGCGAGGGCAGGATCACCGCCCACGGCGTGTTCACGAGCCCGACCTGGGAGAAGAGCAGATAGGTCGGGATCGCGAGCGCGGTGGTGGGCACCATGATCGTGCCCACGATGAGGTTGAACGCGGCGCCGTGTCCGCGGAAGCGGTACTTCGCGAACCCGTAGCCCGCCGCCGCGGCCAGGAACGCGGCGCCGAGCGAGCTGACCGCCGCGTAGAGCACGGTGTTGAGCAGCCAGCGCACGAACACGCCGTTGTCCGTCGTCAGCGTCGCGCGGATGTTCCCCAGCAGTTGCGGAGCGTGCGAGAACCAGAGCCCGAAGGTGTTGAACAGATCCGTGGTGTTCTTGGTCGAGGAGACCGCGAGCCAGAACAGCGGGATCAGGAAGTACGCCAGGACCGCCAGCATGGCGATCGTCAGCGGCATGCTGCGTCTGCGCGTCGTCACCGGGTCCTCCTTCGGGTCGCGAGGAACAGGAACACGTACGAGATGAGCACGATGACCAGTCCCAGCAGGAAGGAGACCGCGGCCGCGTAGTTGACCTGCTGGCCGGTGAACGCGAGCGTGTACGCGTAGAGGTTCGCCGTGTAGCCGCTGTCGATGACGTTCGGCGCGAGTTGCTGGAGCAGGTAGGGCTCGTTGAACAGCTGGAAGCTGCCGATCACCGAGAACAGCAGGGTCAGGGTGAGCGCGGGCCGCAGCGCGGGCAGCTTGATCGAGCGGGCGATCCGCCAGGCCCCGGCCCCGTCCACCGCCGCGGCCTCGTAGAGATCCCGCGGGATCGTCTGCAGCGCCGCGTACAGGATGATCATGTTGTAGCCGGTGAACTCCCAGGTGACGATGTTCGACAGGCTGCTGAGCATCCAGCCGTTGCCCAGGAAGTTCGGCACGGACACGTGCAGGTCCCGGCCGATTTGCGCGAACGGACCGAATGAGGGCCCGTACAGGTATCCCCACATGAGGGTCGCGACGACGCTCGGCACCGCATAGGGCAGGAAGATCCCCAGCCGCACGATCTTCGCCAGCCGCATCAGGCCGCTGTCGAGCGCCAGCGCGAACAGCAGCGCGAGCACGAGCATCAGCGGAACCTGGATCACGAAGAACAGCGCGACGCGGCCGACTCCCTCACGCAGCAGCGGATCGCCGATCGCGGTGATGTAGTTGCCCAGGCCCGCGAAGCTGGTACCGCCGATCAGCCGGTGTCGAAAGAGGCTGAGATAACCGGCGTAGCCGAGCGGGGTGAGGAAGAGCAGCAGGAACAGCAGCAGGAACGGGGCGACGAACACCGGCCCGGCCGCGCCCGGCCGGACGCGGCTCCGGCGGCCCCGTGCGACGACGTGGTTGCTCGTGCTCATGACGACGGCGCGGTGACGGTGAAGCCCTGGTTCTTCGCGTACGTCGTCAGCTGCGACTCCCACTGGGCGAGCGCGTTGACGACGTCCGTCTTGTCGGCCAGCGCCTTGCCGACGGTGTCCGTCCAGTCGGTGACCACCTCGTCGAGGAACGGCGGCCACTGGAAGGTCGTGCTGACCGTGTCGCTGATCTGCGCGAAAAGCTTGTTGACCTGCTGTCCGCCGTAGAAGGCGGGCGTCTGGTCGATGAAGCTCGGGTCCGCGAGCAGCGCCTTGGTCGAGGGGAAGAGGAACTGCTTGTCCGCGAAGAGCTTCGCGCTGTCCGGATCGCTGTTGAGGAACTGCGCGAACCGGGCCGCCGCGACCGCGTTCTTGGTCGACTTGATCACGGCGGTCGTCGACCCTCCCCAGTTGCCCGAGGCGGACGAGGAGGCGTCCCACTGGGGCAGCGGGGCGGCACGCCACTTGCCCGAGGTGGCCTGCGCCGAGCCGGACAGGAACACCGGACCCCAGGCCGCAGTGAGCCAGGTCGCGTATCTGCCCTTGTTGAAACCGGTGTACCAGGCGTCGGTGAAGTCCGGATCGGTGCTGATCACGCCCTGCTCCGCGAGAGCCCCCCAGTACGACGCGACCTTCTTGGACGCCGCGTCGTCCACGTTGAGGGAGATCGTGCTGCCGCCGGAGGTGGCGTAAGGCTTAGCGTTCGCCTGCCAGAGCAGTCCGTGCCAGGCGGCGGCCTGGTCCGCCGAGAGATTGGTGAGGTAGACGGTCGGATCGGCCGCGTGCAGCTTGCGGGCCGCGTCGGCGAACTCGTCCCAGGTCGTCGGCACGGAGATCCCGTGCGCCTCGAAGATGTCCTGCCGGTAGAGCATGCCCAGCGGACCGGTGTCCTGCGGAATCGCGAAGACCTCGCCGTTCGGCCCGGAGACCTGGCTCCAGGTCCAGTCGACGAATTCGCTCTTGAGCGCGGACGCGCCGTACGGCCGCAGATCGAGCAGGGCATTGATGAGCGTGAAGGTCGGTATGTACTGGTACTCGATCTGGCAGACGTCCGGCGCACCGTTGCCGGCCTGCAGTGCCGTGCGCAGCTTCGTGTACTGCGGAGTGCCCTGGCCGGCGTTGACGACGTTGACCTTGATGGCCGGGTACTTCTGCTCGAACAGCGCGACCTCGGCCGCGATGTCGGGGACCCAGGTCCAGAACGTCAGCGTGGCCGGCGTCGTCATCGCCTTGTCGATCGCGGCCTGGCTGAGCGGCGTCGCGGAGGCGCTCGAGCCGCCGCCGCTCCCGCTGCTGCCGCAGCCCGCGGCGAGCGCGGCACTGAGGGAGAGTCCGCCGGTCGCGCCGAGGAAGCGGCGCCGGCTGAACACTGAGGAGGAGGGGATGGGGACGTTTCTGGGCATGGTGAACTCCCGCCATTGGAAGCAGACATGATTGGACGAATGGATGTGCTCAGGAGCCAGAAGTGCGGCCGAGGCAGCGGATGAAGGATTCTGTTATGCGCGCGGCGCCGGGCCGGTGGAGGCGCGGATGATGAGCTCGACCGGTGGGTCGTTCGCTCGGATCGTCTCCGCGTCGGGCTTCTCGATGGCTTGGACGAGAAGCCGCAGACCTTCGTGCGCGACGGCGTCGAAGGGCTGCCGGACCGTGGTCAGCGGAGGAGTGATGTAGGCGGCGACCG
Source organism: Actinospica sp. (assembly GCF_035552695.1). NCBI lineage: Bacteria > Bacillati > Actinomycetota > Actinomycetes > Catenulisporales > Actinospicaceae > Actinospica > Actinospica sp. Next base: position 1,115 of record NZ_DASZKT010000160.1, on the reverse strand, counting down.
GGATGTCGTCGTAGCCGACGACGCTCACGTCCTCGGGCACCCGGCGACCGGCCTCGACCAGCGCGCGGATCAGCCCGACCGCCATGTCGTCGTTCGCCGCGAAGACGGCGGTCACCTCGGGATCGCGGGCCGGCCCTTGCCCCGCGGCGTATCCGGAGGAGGCCGACCAGTCGCCCGGGATGACCGGCGGCTGCGCGCGCCCCCGGTCGGCGAGCGCGGTCCGCCAGCCTTCGAGCCGGTCGCGCGCCGCGTACCAGCGCTGCGGTCCGGCCAGGTGATGAACGGTCAGGTGCCCGAGGTCCAGCAGGTGCTCGGTGGCGGCGCGGGCCAGCAGGTCGGCGCCCACCCCGACGGTCACCACGCGCGGCGCGGCGAAGGGCGCGGGCGCGCCGATCACCAGCACCGGCACGTCGACACTGATCCCGACATCGCCCTCGTCGATCGGCTCGGAGATGACGATGCCGTCGACGCCCTGTTCGAGCAGCGACTCCACGGCTCCGGCGATCCCGGACGGCTCGCCGTCGATCGTGTTGACCACGCGCAGCGCGTAGCCGGTGTCCCTGGCCGCCCGCTCGATGCCGGTGAGCAGCGAGGCGGGTCCGTAGAGCGCGGTGCCGAGCGAGACCACGCCGATCGAACGGGTCCGGCCGGAGGCGAGCGCGCGGGCGGCGTTGTTGAGCCGGTAGCCGAGCGCCTCGGCCGCCTCGAGCACCTTCCGCCGCGCCACCTCGGAGACGTACGGCTCGTTGTTGAGCACCCGGGAGACGGTCTTCTGCGACACTCCGGCGAGCCGGGCGACGTCCACGCTGCGCGGCGCGGGCGCGCTGGCGCTCCGCGTCGTTGCCTCAGCCATGTCGTCCTCCCGCCTCGCTGGGATTCTAGTGCCACCGGAGTTTCCGACTGCGCAGTCAGACTACGCAGTCATATGAACGGACGTCAAGAGTCCGGTCACGTTCGGGAGCCGCGAAACGGTCCGGCTCCCCGGTGGCAGGTGTGCCGCCGGGGAGCCGGTGTGGGTCAGGGTGTTGTGTTGGTGGGTGTGTTGTGTCAGCAGGTGAGGTTGTTGCCGGGGCTGACGCCGAGGATGGAGGTGAAGGATTCGTAGTCGTTGACGC